>DASSFG010000297.1:0-4351 GCA_035694685.1 Pirellulales bacterium | reverse complement strand
TCACGTCGATGGCCTGTCGAACTTTGGGATCGGCCAACAGCGAGATGGCGCTCTGGCGATGAACGTCGAACTTCTCGATCTCAGCCGCGCGTTCCAGGTGCGCCCGCTGCCGATCGATTTCGGTCAACACCGCCAGGCGATTGCCAAAACGATCGCTCGTCATGCCCTGCGGCAGCGTGAGGCTCGGCGCTTGATAGATCCGATCGTCGGGCGTTGCCGGCGGCTTCTTGGTCTCGTTGGCAAACGTATATTCGGGATACGCTCCGCGCCAGAAGGGATTGCCGTAAGGTGAAGCTTCAATGAACCACGGCTCGCGCCGGCGGCCCATCTCACCCGCGTAAGCGCCAGGCAGCACGCGGCCCGACCAATGCACCAGCCGCTCGGGCAAGACCACGGCCGGCGGCAAATTGTCGCTGCGCGGCGGCGTGTTGTAGCCCGCCATCGAAGCGATCGACGGCCAGTCGGTCGGCTTCGGCTCGCTGGTGAAACCAAAGCCGGGCGGCAAGGTCGAGCGGCCCGTCAGCATCATGAAATGGCCGTCGGTGTGCGAGTTCGACCAGTGCGTCAGCGAACGCACGAGCGCCCAGCGGTTGCTGCGCTCGGCGAGCAACGGCAAGTGCTCGCAGATCTCGATGCCGGGCGTGGCAGTGGCGATCGGACTGAACTCGCCGCGAATTTCCGCGGGCGCCTTGGGCTTCAAATCGAAGCTTTCGTGTTGCGCCAAGCCGCCCGACAAAAAGATGTAGATGCACGACAACGCCTTCGGGCGGCCACCCGGCTGCGGCGCCGCGGCCCGCAGCGCCTGCAAATGATTGCCGCCCAGGCCTATCAGTCCCAACGCTCCCGCTTCGAGCGCCATGCGCCGCGACAGGCGTGGATGCGGTGGAGTGACCATCGTGCATTGTTTCATGGTTCGCTTCCGGTGAGTTGTCCAGAAAAGCACCGAGGCAACTTGGCCATAGGATACCGCGCCGATGACAGGTGCGGCTAGCCGACGGTCACCCTCGGGCCGAGCGCCGAGTCGGCGGCCGCTCGTGCAGGCGACGCCCCGGCGCGTTAAGATAAACCGATGGGCCGCCGTTTTCAGCTCAGTTTGCGACGATTGCGGCATGACTGGACCTGAACTTGAAACGCCTGACCTGGAGATCAAGACGTGGATTCCTCACTGGATTTACAGACTTCCACCAAGGCCGGAAAACGCTTTGCAGGCACCGCGCCCAAGCGCGCAGGAATAGCCCGCTACCTGCTCATGCAGTCTGTAGGGTGGGACGAGCGAAGCGAGTCCCACCACAGACCCGGCCTGTCAGGTGGGACTCACTTCGCTCGTCCCACCCTACAAGTCGTCACCGACTCGCTTTCAAGAGACGATCACATCCGCCACAATGGTGATTCGGAGGCCGCCAATTTGAAGCAGGAGCGTCCGAACCGCTCAGTCAAAAACCAACGCGGCGCGATTCACGTTGAAACCCACGCTATGATTGACCACAGCTTGGAAGCAGCCTAGTTTGTTAGTTATGGCCTTCACGGTAAGCCTGAAAGAGTCGGTCATGAGAGTCATCCCCCTGAGTGAAGCTAAAGCCAATCTGAGACGTTACGGCCATCTGTGCCACGATGAGCCGGTCGTCGTCACGGTCAACGGTATTCCCAGCTTTCAATTGGCGCCGATTGAGGAGGACGAAGCGATCGCTGACCGTCTTATCGAACACAACCCCAAGTTCCGTGAGCTTCTAGAACAGAGGCTTAGCGAGCGGAATGTGACAGTTAAATCGGCGCTGCGACGCCTCTAATATCATGTGCTTTGCCCGAATCCCGGTCGGCAGTTTAACAATTGCTTGCTACTTGCTTGGCTTTGCCGCGGTTGTTTGGTCGAACGAGGCCCCGGAGCAACCTGGCATGACGCTGCGCGAGTTCATTTTCGATACGGCGCCCTTCTCCGAATGCCATGCTTCGACCATTGTCGAAACGCACGGCTCACTCGTGGCAGCCTGGTTCGGCGGTACACGGGAGAAACATCCCGACGTGGGGATTTGGCTTTCAAGGCGGCACGACGGTCACTGGACCGCGCCGGTTGAGGTGGCCAACGGCATCGAAGTAACTCCGACCGACGGCAAACAGGTCCGCTATCCAACGTGGAACCCGGTGCTTTTCCAGCCCAAGGCAGGGCCGCTGTTGTTGTTTTACAAAGTGGGCCCATCGCCGAACACCTGGTGGGGCATGCTGATGACGTCGGACGATGCCGGCAAGACATGGTCGCAGCCGCGCCGCTTGCCGGCCGGCGTGCTGGGGCCGATCAAGAACAAGCCCATCGAACTGGCCGGCGGCGTTCTGCTCTGTCCCTCGAGCACCGAGTCGTCGGGGGCGCCGAGCCGCTGGCAGATTCACTTCGAGCGCACGAGCGACTTGGGGACGACTTGGGAGACGACAGGGCCGCTCAATGACGGCGTGGAATTCCGCGCCATTCAGCCGAGCTTGCTGGTGTTGCCCCGCGGCATACTGCGGGCGGTGGGGCGCACGCGGCAAGGCAAGGTGTTTCAGATCACCAGCGACGACGGCGGCATGTCTTGGGGCAAAATGAGTTTGACGGCGCTGCCTAATCCCAACTCGGGCATCGACGCGGTCACGCTTGCCGACGGCCGCCACCTGATCGTCTACAATCACACCGCGCGAGGCCGTTCGCCGCTCAACGTGGCTGTCTCGCGTGACGCCGTCGACTGGACGCCGGCGCTGGTGCTGGAAGACCAACCCGGCGAATATAGCTATCCGGCAATCATCCAGACCGCCGACGGGCTCGTCCACGTCACTTACACCTGGCAGCGCAAACGAGTCAGCCACGTAGTCATCGATCCTACGAAACTGCCGCCGGGATGATCTTGTTGATCCGCGGAGCGGGCGCACCTCAAAGGCGCTAAAAGGCTTCTTTCAACTGCACGCCTTTCTTGGGATTCTGGTAGTAGTTGTTCTTCAGGTTCTCGCCTTGCAGTTGCTGGATCATGCTATTGCTCTCTTGCAGGTTGCGTAAGAGCTGCTCTGAATCGGTGGCCATCGGTTTGCCGGTCTCGGCGGGCGCCGGAGGTTGGGTGGCGGGGGCGTTGATGGCGGGCGGCGGGCCGAGCTCCGTGTGGCCGCGGAAGAACGCGTAGCGATTGTCGCCTTCTTCAGCGATCACCGTGGCCGTGCCTTGCACGCCGCCTGCCACGAACACACCGCGCAGGTCGGTGTCGCCTGAGATGAACTCGGCGTTGCGGCTGCCGATCACCTTGACGTGGACCTCGTTCTCGTAACGGTCCTTCGTCACGTCTTTCACCGTGGTGCGCACTTCGCCCGACGACGCTTCTTCTTGCACCTCGATCTTCAGCGGCGTCACCAGTACCAGCCCGCTGGCGTGCAGGTCGTCGCCGCGGCAGACGACCAGGTAGGCCCCTTCGTCCTTCAAGGGCAAGGCCAGCTTGCGCGTGCGGTCGCGATAGTCTTTTCCGTCGCCCAGCTCCGTCGTCGCCTCGTGATAGGGGCGAATGCCCGCCAGGTTGATGTCGGTGATGTGCGACAGGTTCCGCTTGAGCAAGCTGAACTTCATCAGGTCGATCTTGTACACCCGCGTGTCGCAGCTCGCCACGTTGCGGAACTTCAGCTCAACCTCGACCTTTTCGTCGGGCTCGAATGTGCTCACTTCCGGCAGCTCGATGGCCTTGCGAATGAAATATTCGATCGCCCGGCGGGCGTCGGCGAACCGTTCTTCGACGCGCGTATATTCCTTGATGGCGTCGGCGGCCTTACCCAGGCTGTTGTAGACCTGGGCCAGAATGTAGATCGCCTGCCACTTGTTACGGCTCTCCTCTTCGCGGCCCGTCTGACGATCGACGTGCTTTGCTTCGGCCACCTTGCGACACATCTCCAGGGCCTTCTCGTGCTCACCCAGCGCAAAGTAGCTGTAGCCGACGATGTACCAGAAGCTATCGAGGTAGTCGCTCGACGGATACCGCTCGGCGAACCGCTGGCAACGCTCGACGGCCTGCCGATACGCCTTCAATTCCAGCAGGGCATTGGCCAGCGAAAAGCTCGCTTGGTCGGCGGCCGGGTCTTCGGGGTAGCCTGTCAAAAAGCCTTCGAGCATCGTCAGCGCATGCTCGATCAGATCGACGCGCGTGATCTTCTTCTCGCGCAGCTTCTGGTCGCCCGCCGCCTGTGGCGCGTAAGCATACATGCGCTGGGCCAGGGCGTATTGAGCGGCGGCGGCGTATGGCTCGGGCGGATATTCGGCCAGCAGCCGGCCCATCACCGCCACGCTCCGCAAGAACTCGCCTTGCCCCTCCAAGAAGCCGGCCACATTGCTCTCGCGCGAAAAGCTCCCTTC
>DASSFG010000296.1:0-2749 GCA_035694685.1 Pirellulales bacterium | reverse complement strand
CGTCGACGTTCACACCGGCAGTGGGGCCGCTGACGGCAACTTCAAGGTCGCCCGGTACGGAAACAGCGAAGGCCACGCTCGGCAAATCGGTGCCGCTGCGGCGAGCCACCTCACGTTTGCTGCAGCATGGCGCGTTCGAGGCGCTCGGATTCGTAGGTGCGCTGAGTCGTCTCGGAACGGACGTTGTCGAGCGCGACCTGGTACAGCCGCTGGCCCTCCGACGTAGGATAGTCGCCGGTGATGCAGGCCTGGCAAAGCTGGTCGGTGTCCATGCCGATCGCCCGCGCAATCGATTCCACCGGCAAGTAACGCAGCGAATCGGCCCCCAATTGATCGGCCATGCGGGCCTGCCCGGCCTTTGTCAGCAGGCCGTTCTCCAAAAACTTGGGGGCGAACAGCTCTTGGATGGTCGACATGTCAATGCCGTAAAAGCACGGCGCGACGATCGGCGGGCAGGCCACGCGCACGTGAATCTCGCGTGCCCGGCCCAGATCGCGAATGCGGTTCAACAGCACCTTCATCGTGGTCGAGCGCACGATTGAGTCTTCGACCAGGATCACTCGCTTGTCTTCCAGCACTTCGCGCAGCGGGGTGTACTTGGCCTCGGCCTTGCGGCGGCGGTTGCTCGTGCCTTCGATAAACGTGCGGCCGGCGTAACGGTTGCGGATCAACCCCTCCAGCGAAGGTACCCGCAGGCTGAACGCCATCGCATCGGCCGCCGCCTTGCTGGTGTCGGGCACCGGCACGACGATCGTGTCTTCATCGATCGGCACGTCTTCCAGCCGGGCCAGTTCTTCGCCCAGCGCCTTGCGCGACAGATAAACGCTGCGGCCGTCCATCGTGCTGGCCACGTTGGCGAAGTAAATCCACTCAAAAAAGCAGTGCGCGTGACGCGGGCTGTTGGCAAACCGCTCGATCGTCAGCCGGCCGTCGCTGATGGCCACAGCCTGTCCCGGCAACAGCGATTTGATGTTTTCTGGCTGAAAGCCGAGGTTCAACAGCGCCACGCTCTCGCTGGCGGCGGCAAACAGAGGCGGCTGCCAGGCGTAGCAGAGGGGCTTGATGCCCAACGGGTCGCGGGCCACCAGCATGTCGCCCACGGCGTTGAGATAGACCAGGCTGTAGGCGCCGTCGAAGCGGCGGGCGACGTTGCGCCACATGTCGATCAAGCCCGGCCGGCGGTCGCCCGACAGCTCGCGGCTGATCTCGTGCATGATGATTTCGGTGTCATTGTCGCGGGCCAGGTGGTTGTCGTTGTCGGCCAAGAGGTCGCGCCGCAACTGCTGATAGTTGGCGAGCTGACCGTTAAAGGCAAAGCCGAACCACTTGTGTTTCTGAATGTGGTGCCGCTCGAAAGGCTGGGCATAGCTCTTGTCGTTGCCCCCGCAGGTGGCATAGCGCACGTGCCCGATGGCGGCCCGACCGGCAAACTCGGTCATCAAGCTTTCGGCCTTGGCCTCGTGGCTCAGGCGAAAAACTTCGCGCACGCCACCGATCTGGCGGTAGGTGTCGATCAGCTTTTTGCGGCGCGGATTAAACGTGGTGAAGCCGGCGGAAAGCTGCCCGCGATTTTGAATATCGAGCAGCATCCGCGGCATAAGCCGCGAGATTTCTTCGGGCCCTTGTTCCGGGCAAAGCGGGCTGACGGCCTCACCGGGCAAGTGATAAATGGCCGCCACACCGCATTCATGATGGAGCTCGCTCATCGGACCCTCATTGTATGCGGGGCAGGGCGGATTAACAAGCAAGCGAAAATGCCGTGTTTTTCCGAGTGAACCAGCGCGGGGTCCGAATGGTCGTCAAACGATAGGCCTCGCGTCGAAAACTCGCAGGATGTTACATGAACATTGCCTCGAAGCACGGTTGGAACGTATGATCGATTGAACGGCTTTCGCGGGTTCCGAGTTGCCATCGTGCCATTTACCCTTGAATTCACGCAGAGCGCGCTCGACGACCTGGCTGTCTTTGAAAAGCGCGATCAAGTGCGAATTCTCGACCGGGTCGGGATCCAGTTGACGAATCAACCGATTGCTGAAACGCGGAGCCGCAAGCCGCTGGAACCGAATGCGCTTGCGGAATGGGAATTGCGCATCGGCGGTTTTCGCGTCTTTTACGACGTGAACGAGGCTGAGGCCATTGTCAAGGTGAAAGCCGTCGGCTGCAAGGAACACAACAAACTTTACATTAGGCGCAAGGAGTACAAGCTGTGAGAACCGTCGATCTGGCTAACGATGAGCCCGGCAGGGACGAGATTTTCCAACTTGCGGAAGAGCAGAACGTCCTCGTGCGCACCGCCGGAGGAAGGTTGTTTATCGTGGCGGAAGTTGGCGACGCGGACGGCGACGACTTTGCCGAGGAAATCGGTCGAACGCGAGCCAATCCCGATCTGCGGCAACTGCTTGCTGAAAGATCGCGAGAACCAGGTCTGCTAAGCCTTGACGAAGTGCGCCAGAAGCTGGGCTTGAGCTAAGCCTGGCCGAAGCGAGGGACCGCGCGTGAAGCTGAAATGGAACCTAATTCGGCCGCGATACAGCTTGCGAGTGATGCTGGTTTGTCTCGTGCTTCTCACCATCTTCGTCGCCAGGCACAGAGAGGCGCTCCGCGACCGCCTGGAAGTCCTTTGGATAGGGAAGCCGGTAAACCACATTCTCATTGTCGGGCCACAAACCATCGGTGCTCCCGCGGCGATCGCGCCACCGGGCCCGGTTGAAATTGCGGCAGCGCTGGAAAGGGCCGGCAAGGTCAACCG
>DASSFG010000295.1:0-10144 GCA_035694685.1 Pirellulales bacterium | reverse complement strand
CGGACACCATCAAGTCCGCGGGCCAGCAACGAGCGGGAGCTGACGGCTCAGCCCGCATTTCTCGCCAGCGCGAGGACGCCGCAACGCGCGTAGCAGAATTCGTGGGACGGCCGGGGTTCTCACAAAGTCCGCTACCTGCTGCTGAGAAACGCGGCTCAGCCAGGCACGTGTGGAACAAAATCGCCAATCGCCTGTCCGCGCACAACGGTGAAGTGCAGGTTGCCCTCCGCGCGGCTGGCCTCGGGCAACAGCACCTCGTCGATTTGCTCGATGATTTTGGTAATCTGCTCATCGCCGACGCCAGCGTCTAAAACGCAGAGCGTCGCGGCGACCCCGTTATTGTGCAGGTAGTGCAGGTCGAGCGCCGCTGCTCCGTCAACGCCGTTGATCGCGAGCAAAAAACGCTCCGAGGTCACCGTGCGAACCGTCCGAACAAAACTCAGCGTTGGCATTTCTTCGTTTCTCCTCGATGTCCTATCCAAGCCACGCCGTGCAGGCCACGACAAGGCAAACAGCAAACCAACCGGCAACGGCAACCAAGGCCACAGCGCACCCGGTCGCTCCCTTGCCGCTCTTCCTATACTGCAAGCCGGTTCCCGGCACGCTTAGCGACGTGTACCGTCTTCCGCGTGCATTGACGCCCGTGCGAAAGCCTTTGCCGCCGATCGAGTAGCCGATACCCGACTTGCTGAGATTGATCCTGAACGGACCAAAGCTGGCACTTTTGCGGTATGTCCATCCCATGGTTCTTTCTCCAACCTTGCCGACAATTCTACCCTCGCTCGCGTTCGGCGTCGCGGTCCTCGCGAAGGTAAATGCGGAACTGGTCGGGCGGAATCGAGAATTGCTGGAACAGCTCGTGCATTAGGTCGCGCAGCGCGTTGGCCGAGTGGTTGATTTCGGCGTGGTTGCCGTTGACGCGATCGCTGATGCTTTATAGCGGCGACGAAGTGGGGCAGTCGGGGAACTCGGTTGGGTCGCAAATGTGATATGTTGGCCGCAACCAAAGTGCATGACTCGATGGCGAGCCTTTCCTTCCGTCAAGACTCGATGTGCAAATGGGAGGCGGATGGACGGCGAAGTTGGCGATGTGCGCGTTCGCTACGGCGACGTTCCAATGGGCGAGAAAGAACGCGGCTCCGCCGCAAGGAGAAAGCGGCAATGAATCGCCGCACTCCAAAGTGTGCCTGACCCGCGTGCAAGGTTTTTGGTTATAATCGCGGGCTACGCCGACTAGAGCTCATTTGCCCAACGATGCACGCCACTACGGACCTGATTTCGCTCGCCGATCGCTTTCGCCGCCTGCTTGGACCAGAAGGCGTGCTGGCCTCGCATGGCGAATTGATGGTTTACGAGTGCGACGGGTTTACGATCGCCAAGAACGCCCCCGACATTGCGGTCTTTCCGCGCACGACCGAGCACGTGCGGAAGATCGTCGAGTGGTGTAACGAGGCAGGCGTTGCGTTTCTGCCGCGCGGGGCGGGCACGAGCCTGGCCGGCGGGTGCTTGCCCGTCGGCGGCGGCGTGATGATCGTGCTGACGCGGATGAAGGAAATCCTGGAGATCAATCTCCGTGACCGCTACGCCGTGGTGCAGCCCGGCGTGGTCAACGTGTGGCTCACGCAAGCGCTTAAGGGCACGGGCTACCATTATGCCCCCGACCCGTCGAGCCAGGGCGCATGCACCATCGGCGGCAACGTGGCCACGAACTCCGGCGGGCCGCACACGCTGAAATACGGCGTCACCGTCAATCACGTGCTGGGCGTCGAGGCCGTGCTGGCCGACGGCTCGGTCGTGGAGCTCGGAGGGCCGGCGGAAGATGGGCCGGGGCTCGATCTGACCGGCACGCTCGTAGGCAGCGAAGGAACGCTGGCCATCGTCACCAAGATCTGGGTGCGCTTGACCCGCGATCCACAAAGCGTGCGGACCATGCTCGGCATCTTCGAATCGGTCGACGACGCTACGAACGCCATCAGCGAAATCATCGGCGCCGGCATCATCCCGGCGGCACTGGAGATGATGGACCAAGGTATTCTGCAGGCGATCGAAGCCGCGTTTCACTTCGGTTTCCCGCTCGATGCCCAGGCCATTCTGTTGGTCGAGGTTGACGGACTGGAGGCGGGGCTCGACGAACAGCGTGACCGCATTGTCGAGCTCTGCCTTCAGTCGGGCGCGCGCGAAGTGCGCCAGGCCAACAGCCCGCAAGAGCGGCAGTTGCTGTGGAAGTCGCGGAAGCAGGCCTTCGGCGCAGTCGGTCGGCTCAGCCCCAGCTACTGCACCCAGGACGGTGTCGTACCGCGCACGAAGCTGCCGCACATCCTGCGGCGAATTTACGAGATCGGCGCCAAGTACGAATTGCGGACCGTCAACGTCTTTCACGCGGGCGACGGCAACATCCATCCGATATTATTGTTCGACGAACGCAACGCTGCGGAAGTCAAGCGCGTGCTGGCGGCCAGCGAAGAGATTTTGGAAGAATGTCTGGCCTGCGGCGGCAGCGTGACCGGCGAACACGGCATCGGCGTGGAAAAACTCGGCTTCATGCACAAGATGTTCACCCCCGACGACCTGGCAGTGATGGAACGCTTGCGTTTGGCATTCAACCCACGTGGTAACCTCAGCCCCGGAAAAATGTTGCCCACCGCCGCCGGCTGCGGTCTCGAGCAGCGCCATCCCGGACGACGCGCGGCTTTGTAAATAGAGGTAGGGGCTGGGGAAACGGCTTTATGCTAGCATTAGCCGGAATGACGAATGACGAATGACCAATGACGAAAGAATGACGAAATCCGAATGACGAAGTTCGCGTTCAGTATCCCTAACCCCTAACCTTTAATCCCTCATCTCTCATCGCTCATCCCTCATCTCTAACCACTAGCACGAATGAGTCTGCTGGACAAACTTGAACGCCGCTTCGGCTGGTGCGCCATACCGAACCTGACGATGCTGCTCACCTGCGCTCAGGCGACAGGCTTCGCGCTCATCTGGGCGAAACTGACGACGTGGGACAACATGGCTCTGGTCATGTCGGAGGTGGCCGAAGGCCAGGTTTGGCGGCTGGGCACGTTCCTGTTCTTGCCTGCCACGATGTCGCCCATCTGGCTGTTCTTCGCGCTCTACCTGTTTTATTTGATGGGCTCGACGCTGGAAGCTCACTGGGGCGAGTTCCGCTACAACCTGTTTTTGGCCATCGCCTACTTGGCCACGGTGGCGGCCGCCTGCGTCGCCCCGCACGAGCCGGCCACCAACGTCTATTTGGGCGGGTCGGTGTTTCTGGCGTTTGCTTATCTCTTTCCGAACTTTGAGCTGCTGATCTTCTTTATCTTGCCGGTAAAGATCAAATGGCTGGCGCTGCTGCAGTGGATCGGCTATTTTCTGTCGTTTACGATGGGCGACTGGATGCAAAAGGCGATGGTGCTGGCAGCGGTGAGCAACTTCCTGTTGTTTTTCGGCAAGGACATTTTCCGCGGGGCACGCGACGGCAAACGCCGCATGGAGTGGAATGCCCGGCATCTGGCCAAGCGCGACAAACCGTTTCACAACTGCGCCATCTGTGGCGCCAACGAGCGCACGCACCCCAAGATGGACTTCCGCTACTGCACCAAATGCTCAGGGAGCTACGAGTATTGCGCCGAGCATTTGCCGACGCACGAGCACGTCGTCAAGCAAACGGCGGCGGCGCCGGCGGCGGGCGGCGAAGAGGCAGACGTCCAAGCATGACCGACGCCCAACACGCGTTGCCACTGACCTCGCTGGTCGAGCCGGCGACGCAAGACGAAGTGATCGCCCATCTCCGCGATGGATTTGCAGCGGCAACGGCAACGTATCCGATTGGCGGCGGCACGGCGCTCGATTATGGCTTGCCCGGTCGCGAACCGGGTATTGGTCTGCGACTCAGCGGCCTGAATCGCATCGTCGATTATCCTGACCGCGACATGACGATCACGGTCGAGGCCGGCATCACGATGGCGGCGTTAGCGGCCGAACTGGCGCGGCACGGGCAACGGCTGCCAGTCGACGCCGCCGATGCCGAGCAGGCCACGCTGGGCGGAATGATCGCCACCAATTTCAGCGGGCCGCGACGTTTTGGTTACGGTACGCTTCGCGACTACGTCATCGGCATCAGCGCCGTCGACGGCCGCGGCACGCCGTTCAAAGCGGGCGGGCGCGTCGTAAAGAACGTGGCCGGCTACGATCTCTGTAAGTTGCTCACCGGCTCCCTCGGCACGTTGGCCGTGATCACGCAAGTCACGCTCAAAGTGCGCCCGGTGGCTCAATCCACGGCGTTTCTCGCCTGTCATCTGTCAAGCTGGCCGCAAGCCGAGGCCCAGCTCGCCGCGCTCGTGAGTTCTCGCACGACGCCGGTGGCTATCGAACTTTCGGCAGGCGGCGGCGATGGCTCACCTCCGGCGGAGGCGGTGGCAACGTTATTGGTTGGCTTTGAGGGTAACGCTGCGGAGGTTGCCTGGCAGCTCGAGCAGCTTGAGCTGGAATGGCGCGAAAGTGGCCTTCAACCCACTTCCATTGAGCGATTCTCGCCAGAGCGGGCCATCACGATGTGGAAGGAGCTAATTGATACTCCACGAGACGCGCCGCTCGTCATCAAAGCCAACGTTCGCCCGAGCGCCGTCACTCGTTTTGTGCAACTTGTGCTGGAGCTCGAACCCAAGGCGCGGGTGCGAGCCCATGCGGGCAACGGTGTGATCATCGCCGCGTTCGCCGAGTTTTCGACGGCCGACGCCGGGCGGATACTCGTACAACGCTTGCAACCTGCGGCGGTGGCGGCCGACGGAAGCGCGGTGGTCTGGTCGTGCGCCGCCGGCGAGCTGACGCCACAAGCCACCTGGGGCGCCACGACGGGCGGCATCGAACTGATGCGGGCCGTCAAGCGACAATTCGATCCCAAGGGACTTCTCAACCCCGGCCGGTTCGTCTACGGTATCGCCTAGGAGAAATGATTCTTCGGTCAAGGGCGTTACTTGCACCAAACCGACAAGTGCCAGTTTCAACCCATGTCATCAAAACAGGGCATCCTTTTCGATCTGGGCGAAGCGCGGAAGACAGACGCGACTTCATCGACGTTCGTAAAGAACATGTCGATGCCCGTGCATCGGTGGTTTCGATATTCCGCGGGCTTTTCTGCGGCCTGGGTCAGAGACCTGTTGGAAAAAGAGTGGCAAGCGGGACGTCGGCGAGTTCTCGACCCCTTTGCGGGAAGCGGGACAGTTCTTTTGGAAGCAGAGCGCCGCGGTTTGGAATCAACTGGCATCGACGCCCACCCATTCGTCGCACGAATCGCCGATGCAAAGCTCCAGTGGCGAAGTGATGCCGCGGCATTTCACCACTTCGCACTCGCCGCCCTTGAGCGAGCGAAGGATTTGCCGGCGGTCACACCAGTGTATCCTCCCCTCATTTCAAAGTGCTATTCCGACAGGAGTCTGGACCGCCTGGACAGGTTGCGTAGGGCCGTGCGTGAGCAAGACCAAGGATTGGCCTTTTCGCAGCTTTCCTGGCTGGCGCTTGTTGCCATCTTGCGCGAATGCTCCCCGGTGGGCACGGCTAGTTGGCAGTACATTTTGCCAAAGAAAAATAAGGCCCGTGCTTTGGATCCTTACGAAGCATTTGAACGCAAAGTACTCGAAATGCGCGACGACATGCGGCAGCGGCAGAGCGAGCTCGCAGGCCCTGCCGCGTCCTTTGTGTCGGGCGATGCGCGCACATGCCTTGGCGTGGACGACGGCTGGGCCGATTTAGTCGTTACGTCGCCGCCCTACAGCAATAATTTCGATTACGCGGACGCCACACGCCTGGAGATGACGTTCATGGGCGAGATCCAGAACTGGGGAGACCTGCAGGACGCCGTGCGGAACCGTCTCGTTCGTTCCTGCTCACAGCACGTTCCCGACAGAAGTGTCGATCTGGAGCAGACGCTGGCGTCGCCCGCGCTTGAACCGATCGCCGGGGAAGTCGCCGATGTCTGCCGAAAGCTCGCGCAAGTCCGCCTGACCAAGGGCGGCAAGAAAACTTACCATCTGATGATTGCCTGCTATTTTCTCGACATGGCGGCGGTCTGGGCGGCGCTTCGTCGTTGCTGTGGTTCATCGAGCATGGTCTGCTTTGTGCTTGGCGACTCAGCCCCCTATGGAGTTTACGTTCCGGTCATGGAATGGATGGGTCGATTGGCGCTTGCCAACGGCTTCAAGAAATTTCGCTTTGAGCAGACCAGAGAGCGGAACAGGAAATGGAAAAACCGCAAACATCGTGTACCGCTCTGCGAAGGTCGATTGTGGGTCGAAGGTTAAGCGACTAGAAGTAGGTGGTCGGATGGCGGTGGCGCTTGGACATAAGTTTGGCAATCAGATGGGGGCATTTTTCGAATCAGCCTTCCATCCGCTCGTCGAAGATTTCGCCGGTAAACATGGTTTGTATCTCGACCGCAAAGGAACACGTCCCGTAAGAAAGACCGCGAAGAAGGTAAAGTGGATCGACACTTACGGTGTCGCCCATGATCTTGATTTTGTGCTGGAGCGAGACGGAACGCCGCAGTCGGTCGGAGAACCGCTGGCCTTTATTGAAATCGCGTGGCGACGATACACGAAACACTCGCGAAACAAGGTGCAAGAGATTCAGGGGGCGCTGCTTCCGATCAAGCAGCGCCACCGATATTCGGCCCCATTTTTGGGAGCACTGCTAGCGGGTGATTATACCAGTGGCGCGCTACATGCCCTGCGGCGGTGCGGATTTCATGTCGTCTATTTGCCTTACTCGAACGTCGTTCGCGCCTTTGCTGACGTTGGCGTTGACGTCTCGTCACAAGAGAATACGCCCGACAGAGAATTCAGGCGCAAGCTAAGCCAATTAAAGTCGCTGACTGCGGCACAATGCCAAAAAGTCTGGGTGAGGATCAGTGTGGATCATGCGGCCGAAATCCGCAATTTCATGGAGGCGTTAGAACGTGCCGTGGATCGCCGCATCAATACAGTGACCGTCGTGCCGCTTCACGGAAAGCCGTTCGCCTGTCCGTCTGTCAATGACGCCATTGCTTTTATTCAAGGATACGCAGAAAACCAACCGATCGGCCCGCTCGTCAAATATGAGGTGCGGATTCGATACGATAACGGCGATAGCGTCGATGGGAACTTCAGGGGAAAGGGCGACGCAATTGACTTCCTCCGCATTTATCTGCCCGGCGAGTGGCGGCTCATGACTGACGACGTGGTGCCGACGGAAGAACTGGTCGAGGATGAGAACGGCGACGACACGGGCGAAGCACCAAGTGAGTAGCACGAATGAATGATCGCCGCTGGTATATCGTCGGCCGATGGCAAGAGTATGAAGGCGAAGCCAAAGCCAACTTGCTGCGGGTCATCGGCATCGGGGCGTTCTATGTGATCGAGCTCTGCAACTACCACGGTTTGCGGCTGGGCCTGCTCGAACTGCCCAAGGTCGAAGGCGTGAACGAGCGATTTCACCAAACGGTCACCGCGCTGGCCGTGGCGTGGGCCTTGACCAGCCTAGGTGTGTTCTTTTCTTTGCGGCGGCAGATGTTCCCCTGGGTGTTGAAGTACCTCTCCACGGCGGCCGACATCGTCTACCTGACGGGCATCTTGATGCTGGCGGACGGCCCGCGTAGCGCCTTGACCGTCGGTTATTTTCTCATCGTAGCGCTGGCGGGATTGCGATTCAGCTTGCCGCTGGTTTGGTTCGCCACCTGCGGCGCGATGGGCGGCTATTTGTTCCTCTTGGGTTATGGACGTTGGTTCGCCGCGGCGGAGAGGAACCTGCGCATCGAGCGCTATCAGGAGTTGATTTTTCTGGTTGCGTTGGCGTTGTCGGGCATCGTGCTCGGTCAGATCCTGCGGCGAGTGCGGCGCATTGCCGAAGATTATGTACGTCGGACAACCGCAGCAAGCGAGGCCGTTTCATGAGCCCGCCCGATTCAGCTCCCGCGCGTTGCCCCGAATGCGGGGCGGCCGTCCGAATGGGCGGCGACCGCTGCTGGTTGTGCGGGGCGAAGCTGCCACACGCCGCAGCCGAACAACCGACGCCGCCTGCCGCCGGTAGGGAGATTGTGGAAGCGACGTTGGCGCAACAAGAGACCGCCGCCACGTTCAGCCTTACTTCGCTATTTATGGTAACGACGCTGGTGGCCGTGGGCGCCGGAGTGTTTGCCGCGGCGCCGGGCCTCGGCATCGCGTTCGCCATCGTTGCCACTCCGGCACTGATTCGAACGATCGTCGTGACGTCGAAGCGAAAGGCCCAGGGGGTGGTTCAAACGCCCGGGAAAAAGATCGCCGCGTTCCTGGCGTCGATCGGTATCATGTTGCTCGTCGTCGTCTCGATTGGCATTGCGCTGCTCACGGCCTGCTTGACCGCTTGCGCCGGCCTGGCGGTCGGCGGTGACAAAGGCATCGTGCCTGGCATGTATGTGGGCGGAGCGGCAGGGCTGGTGTTAACCGGCTGCCTGATGTGGCTCATTTGGCGTTGGCAAAGAAAGATGTAAGCAGATGAAACTTCGCGACCACGTTTTTCTCGGCGCTACGCAAAGCCTTTGTCCCGAGTGCCTGCGGCTGGTGCCGGCCAAGATCATTTCGCGAGGGCGACGCGTGTACTTTCGCAAGCGTTGCCCGGAACATGGCGTGCGCGAAGATTTCGTCTGCTCCGACGTCGAGCAATACGACCGCATGGAGTTCAGCCTCGAAGGCAAGATTCCGGCACAGTTCGGCGTCGAGCCAGAGCGGGGTTGTCCGTACGATTGCGGTCTCTGCACCGAGCACGAGCAGCATACCTGCGTGGGCCTGGTCGAAATCACTTCGGCCTGTAACCTGAGCTGTCCGATGTGCTATGCATCGAGTGGGCCGGGCGGAAAGCACCTGTCGTTTGAGGAGTGCGTGCGGGCCATCGACCGGCTGGTCGAAGTGGAGGGACGGCCCGAGGTGCTGCAGCTTTCAGGCGGCGAGCCGACAATCCATCCCGACTTTGTCCGCGTGTTGCGCTATGCCTGCCAGCAGCCGATCGACATGATCATGATCAATACCAATGGCCTGCGTTTGGCCCACGACCGCGCACTCGTGGCGGAGCTGGCCGAGTGGCGGCATCGGCTAGAGGTGTATTTCCAATTCGATGGTTTCCGCGCCGAGACCTCGCGACAATTGCGCGGCGAACCGCTCGTTGAAACCAAGCTCGCTGCCATCGACGCGCTCGGCCAGGCGGGCGTGCGCGTGATCCTGGTCTGCACGCTGCAAGCCGGCGTCAACGATGACGAAATCGGTGCGCTCGTGCGGTTTGGCTTGGAGCGACCCTGGATCACCGGCATCAGCTTTCAGCCGGCCACGTATTCCGGGCGGCACGTGTTGCCTGATACGCTCGAGCGGCGGATTACCTTTCCCGACGTGGTCCGTGCCGTGGCCGAACAGACCGACGGACTGTTTCAGGTATCCGACTTCTTGCCGTTGCCGTGTGCTCATCCCAACTGCCACAGCCTGAGCTACGCCTATCGCTCCGGAACGACGGTTGTACCGCTTGCGCGGTTCATCGACGCGCGACAGCACCTCGACTTGCTGGCAAACGGCATTACGTTTACGCGTGCCCGCACGCGTGAGCTGATCGAGCGCTATCTCGGCCGCATGGGATGTTGTTCGGGAGGCTGTGGGGCAAATGAAATAGCCGTGACGGTGGGGGACAGCCCGAAAAGGGCCACGGCGAGACAAGGAGACAAGGAGGTAAGGGGACAAGGAGAGGGAGAAAGATTGGTCACCTTGTCTAATTATGCCCGGGCCTCATCGGCGGGCGATGAGGGTCTGGTCGGTGATTTTTTCGCACGGGCCTTGGCCGAGCAGCTCTCGCCGGCCGACGTGTTTCGCATTACGATCACGTCGTTCCTCGACGCTTATAACTTTGACGTGCGGCGATTGATGAAGTGCTGCATCCACCACGTTTTGCCGAGCGGGCACGTCATTCCCTTTTGTGCCTACAACGTGCTCTATCGCGAGGGCCACGTCAGTTTGCCGCTATTGATGCAGCCGTCGAGCGTGGCGCGGACGTAACTCAAAGCGTAGGGCAGGACCGGCGTGCGCAAAACTGATCTCCTTCCGCGTGGTCGGGATGATGCTACTTCTGTCCCGCCACGACGGGGCTTGTCCCCGTC
>DASSFG010000294.1:0-6210 GCA_035694685.1 Pirellulales bacterium | reverse complement strand
GTGGTGGCTGGGGCAGAGCCGCGACGCCCGGCTCGTTTTGGCATAAAAGGCGTCGTCACGGCGATGCCCCGGTAGCCGAGGCACCGGGCAATGAAGTAGCGTTCGCGGTTCAGGTTGAGGGATATGAGGGATCGATCGTTTAACCGCAGGGCCATCGGCCCGCGCGAGGCCGGCACTCGCGCGGCCCGTTGGGCCTGCGACCCGCGGAAAATAGGGTTAAACGACTCCTCGCGCCACTTCTGAACACTGACCCCTGAACCCTGAACCCTGAACCCTTTTTCCGAACCAAATGGGAGGATGGCGCATAAAGGTATAGACAGGCGGGCGGGGGGACATTATTTTTTCAGTTTCGCCCAGGTCCGCCACCGCGATCAGAAGGAGAAGCTTGCAAAGATGGGTGATCAATCGCGTCCGGCCATGATCGAGGCCATTGGCCTCGCCAAGTACTATGGCGACTTCACTGCCATTCAGGACGTGAACTTCAGCATCCACCAGGGCGAAGTGGTCGCCTTTCTGGGGCCGAACGGCGCCGGCAAGAGCACGACCATGAAGCTGCTCACCGGCTACCTGGCGCCTTCGGCCGGTGTGGCGAAGATCGCCGGTTACGACATGTCGGTGAATCAGCAGCGGTTGACGGGCTCTGCCCGGCTGGGCTACTTGCCGGAAAACGGTCCGCTCTATCCCGACATGACGCCCCGTAGCCTGCTGGAGTTTTTTGCCGATGCCCGTGGCATGACGGGCAGCTACCGGCAAGAGCGGATTGCGGCCGTCGTGGAACTGTGTGCCTTGGGAAGCGTGATCGGCAAGGCGATTGGCAAACTCTCCAAGGGTTACCGTCAGCGAGTGGGCATGGCGCAGGCCTTGTTGCACGAGCCCGACGTGCTGATTTTGGACGAGCCGACGGCCGGCCTCGACCCGAACCAGATTCGCGAGGTGCGCGAGACGATCCGGCGGTTGGGCCAAAGCAAGACCATTTTGCTTTCCACCCACATTCTGCAAGAGGTCGAAGCCATGGCCAGCCGCGTGTTGTTCATCAATGAAGGGCGCTTGCGATACGACGGCACACCCGGCGAGCTGACCCGCGACGGCAAGCCGCTGGAAGAGCACTTTTATGAACTGACGAACGCAGCGTAGTTGCGCGGAGGATGGCCTTCCTAGGCCGTCCAAAAGGACATCGAGGGAGTCGGGACGGCCTGGGAAGGCCATCCTCCGGTGAACGAGACAAGGTAAATTGCTATGAATCTGAATGTCGTCAGTGCCATCTTTCGGCGGAACTTCTACTCGTACTTCGCAAACCCCACCGGGTACGTGTTTATTTGCGTGTACGTGCTTTTGAGCTCGTTCTCCGCGTTTTGGCCGAACGACTTTTTCAGCTCGAACCTGGCGAACCTGGACCAGCTCAACAAGTACCTGCCGTACATCATGCTGGTGTTCATTCCGGCCATCACCATGAGCGTCTGGGCCGACGAGCGCCGGCAGGGCACTGACGAACTGCTGCTGACCATCCCCGCCAACGACTTCGACGTGGTGCTGGGCAAATACCTGGCGGCGGTGGCCATCTACAGCGTGGCACTGTTTTTCTCGATGGTGTGCAACTTCTCGGTGCTGAGCTGGCTGGCCTACCCTATCGGGCCCGATATGGGCCTCTTCTTTGGCACGTACTTCGGTTATTGGCTGGTCGGCGCGGCGATGCTCGCGATCGGCATGGTGGCCTCATTTCTCACCGGCAACCTGACGGTGGGCTTTGTGCTGGGGGCGTTGTTCAACGCGCCGCTGGCTTTCGCCGCCAATGCCGACGTGGTGCTGCCGGCCGAATGGGCCATTCCGGTGAAGCAATGGAGCCTGGAAGAGCAGTTCCGCGATTTCGGCCGCGGCGTCATCAGCCTATCGGGATCGATGTACTTCGTGCTGACGGTCGTCGTGATGCTCTACCTGAGCATGGTGCTCATCGGACGCCGGCATTGGCAGGGCGGCAAAGACGGCGTCTCTCTGGCCCCGCATTATCTCGTGCGGTCGGTGTCGTTGATCGGCATTGCTGTGGGCGTGGTGATGATTTTGCAGCAGTTCGACCTGCGGGCCGACGTGACTTACGAACGGCTCAGCTCGCTCTCGCCCAAAACCCGCGACCTGTTGAAGGGCCTGAAACGGCCGGTGAAGATCGACGCCTACATCAGTCCCGAAGTGCCGGAGTCGTACGTCGAGACGCGGCTCGACCTGCTTTCGGCCCTGCGAGAAATTGCCGCCCGCGGCGGCAAGTCGGTGCGGCTGCGGATCCACGATACGCAACCCTTAAGCGATGAGGCCCAGCAGGCCGAACAGCAGTTCGGCATCACGTCGCAGCCGGTCTTTTCGCGCACTCGTGGTGCGATCAGCCGCGAACAGATCTACATGGGCGTGGCGTTTACGGCCGGCTTGGAGAAGGTGGTGGTGCCCTTCTTCAGCCCCTCGGTGCCGGTGGAGTATGAGCTCGTGCGTTCCATTGCGACCGTCTCCGAAGAGAAACGCAAAAAGCTCGGCGTGCTCAACACCGACGCCAAGCTCTATGCAAGTTTCAACATGCAGACGTTTACACCGGGCCGCAATGATCTTCTGATCGACGAGCTCGAAAAGCAGTACGAGGTAGTGCAGGTCAACCCCGACACGCCCATCAAAGACGACATCGACGCGCTGCTCGCCGTCCAGCCCTCGTCACTCTCTCCGGAGCAAATGACGAACTTCGTTACCGCCGTGAAGAAGGGCATCCCGACGGCGATCTTCGAAGACCCCTTCCCGCTGACGCGCGACGTGACCGCCACCAGCGCTCCCAAGCGACCACAGCAGAACCCCATGATGATGTTCGGCGGGCAACAGCCGCCGATGCCCAAGGGCAACATCAAAGAGCTGTGGAAGTTGCTGGGCATCGACTTCGAGGCGAACGAGATTGTTTGCCAGTGGTATAACCCCGAGCCGAAGCTGGAAGCGGTGGTTACGCCCGAATGGCTCTTCATCGACCGCGGCGCCAGCGAAGACCTGAAAGACCATCCGGTGTTCAGCGAGAAAGACGCGATCAGTTCGGGCTTGCAGCAAGTACTGCTGTTGTTCGCGGGGTCAATGAAACATCTCAACGCCTCGGACATGAAATTTGAGCCGCTGCTGCAAACGGGCGACGAGACGGGCGAAGTTTCGTTTAGCGACTTGCAACAGATAAACCCGTTCGGCGGCGGTGGCGGGCTGAACCCCAATCGCCGTCCCAAGCCGACCCGCGAGTATTACACGCTCGCGGCACACATCACGGGCGAGCTTTCTAAGGAAGACGCCGAAGAGCTGGCTGCCAAGGAGGCAGCCGACGAGGCGAAGGAAGCCGAGAAGAAAGAAGCCGAGAAGGAGGCCGGCAAAGACGGCGAGAAAAAGGACGAGGAGAAGGCCGAGAAGAAAGAGCGTAACGGCATCAACGTGGTCGTCGTGGCCGACCTCGATCTGTTTTACCAGGAGTTTTTCCAGTTCCGGCAACAGACGCAGGATCCGGACCGCGAGCTGGATCTGAGCCTCGACAACATCACGTTCACGCTGAACGTGCTCGACGAACTGGCCGGCGACGACCGCTTCATCGACATCCGCAAGCGCCGGCCCAAGCACCGCGTGCTGGCCACGATTGAAGACAAGACGAAGGACGCCAAGGCCGAGGCGGAGAAAGAAAAGAACAAGTACCGCCAGGATTTTGAGCAGGCCGTGGCCAAGGAGCAGTCCGATTTTGACAAGAAGGTTGCGGAACTGGAAAAGCGACGCAACGAAATGAACCAGTTTGAGTTCCTGCAACGCTTGCAAATGCTGAAGCAAGATGGGCAGCAGCGCATCGCGGCCACCAAGAGCCGCTTGGAAAAGGAACGCGAGCAAAAGATCACCAAGATCGAGCGTGAGTTGAACCTGCAGATTACACGCGAGCAAGACTGGTATAAGATGTGGGCGGTTGTGCTGCCACCCATTTTGCCGATGCTGGTTGGTTTGGCGGTGTTCTTCAATCGCCGCGCCCACGAGCGCGAGGGTGTCTCGCGCAATCGTTTGCGCTGAGCGTTGCGGAGATAGGGTTGGTTTTATGCGGCAGCAGCCTGATGGTCGTTTAACCGCAGGGCCAGCGGCCCGCGCGTGCCGTTGGCACAGCGGTTAAACGATGAATCCGGCAGGTCCGGTCTTTTGACATACTGCGGATGAATCGTGACAGTGAGCGGGTTGACCCCGAAGGCAAGTGCAATGAATGAGACAGGCAAGACAATCGGCTTTGTAACCGCGGGCATCGTGGCCGTGGCGGTCGGCATCTATTCGCATTTGGGACCGGCGGAAAGCGAGCTGAGCAAGCAACAGCTTGTGGGCAAATCGTTGTTCGGCGAGCTGAAGCCGGAAGCGGCCAAGTCGCTGGAGATCATCGAGTACGATCCCGACAAGCTCGAGCTGAAGCCGTTCAAAGTCGCTCAGGAGAACGGCATTTGGCGGATTCCGTCGCACGAAGACTACCCGGCCGACGCCAGCCAGCAACTTGGCGAGGCGGCCGTCGCACTCGTGGCCTGCGAGACGATCAACATCGAGAGCGACGATCCCGGCACGCACGCCACCTACGGCGTGATCGACCCCGATCCAAAGTCGCTGACCGCCGGCACGACCGGGGTCGGCAAGCGGGTGACGCTGGAAGACGCGTCGGGCAAAAAGCTGGCCCAGTTAATCATCGGCAAAGCCGTCAAAGGCCAGACCGAGCTGCACTACGTCCGCAAAGACGACAAGGACCGCGTGTATGTCGTCAAGCTCAAGACCGACAAGTTTTCGACCAAGTTCGAAGATTGGATCGAGAAGGACCTGCTGAAGCTGAGCTCGTGGGACATCCAAGAGGTGGCTTTCAACGATTACTCCATCGACGAGTTGCAGGGCGCCGTCATCCCACGAGCGAAGATCGAGGTGGGCTTCGACAGCAAAGACTCGAAGTGGAAGCTGGAAGAGCTGGAGGTATTTCGCAGCGGAGAATATCATCCTGAGGAATTGGCTGACGACGAAGAGTTGAACACTCAGAAGCTCAACGATCTGAAAAATGCCTTGGACGATCTGAAAATCGTCGACGTGCGCCGCAAGCCCGAAGGACTGGCCGCAGACTTGCGCGCGGGCGACGAACTGAGCCGCAATGACGAAGCGAAGACTTCGTTAATGCAACGCGGATTCTACCTGGCCCGCATCGAAGATGGCGGTCCGTTGGAACTGTACTCGAACGAAGGCGAAGTGCGTTGCGGCACGAAGGAAGGCGTGGAATACACGCTCCGTTTCGGCCGCATTGCCTCCACTAGCGACAGCGAGGCGAGCAGCGACGAGGCCTCCAAAGAAGGCGACGAGGCATCGGGCGCCGATGAGGCCGATGATAAGAAAGGCACCGGCGCTAATCGCTTCATCATGGTCACCGCCCAATTCAATGAAGACCTGCTGGCCAGGCCGGAACTGACACCGCTGCCGGGCGAGAAGCCGAACGCGGAGTCGAAGCCGGAAGAAGAAAAGAAGGATGACGTCGAAAAGACGTCGGCCGCTGAGAGGAATGTCGACGATGCGGCCGCGCAACTGGCGCTAGCAGACGATGAGCAGGCTGACGACGATCAACCGGCTGACGAAGCGGCGGCCGACGAGAAGCCCGCTAAGCAAGAGAAGAAGGCAGCGAAGTCGGAAAAAGGGAAGTCGGACGCGGACGATCTGCAAAAGCCGAAGACGCCCGAGCAGCTCGAGCGCGACCGGATCACCAAAGAGAATGAGCGCAAGCAGAAGGAATATGACGACAAGGTGAAAAAGGGCAAGGAGAAGGTCAAGGAGTTAAGCGACCGCTTTTCCGACTGGTACTACGTCGTCTCCGACAGCACCTACCACAAGATCCATCTCGGCCGCGACGAGATCGTGAAAAAGAAAACGCCGCCCGCCGACGACAAGAAGCCCGAGGGGCACGATCACGAGCACGAGGAAGACAGCAAGAACATCCTCAGCGACGAAGACAAGGCGCCGTTAGGGGAATAGGCTGGAAATAATGACCAATGACGAATGACGAAAGAATGACGAAGGGACGGCCGCCGGGCTTTGTCATACTTTGGAGTGCGGCGATTTATCGCCGCTTTTGCTGGTCGCGGAGCGACCTTTCTTTCGTCCTGCCGGTTGTTGTTCAGCGGCCCACGCATCAAAAAAGAAAGCGGCTCCGCCGCAAGCCAAAGCGGCGAT
>DASSFG010000293.1:0-9959 GCA_035694685.1 Pirellulales bacterium | reverse complement strand
CGATTCTTGAGTGTCGGCAGCCGGGCTGGCTGCCGACACGGATTGCCCCTTGCTATCGGCCTTGCGCGCGGCGGCCATGATTTCGGCCACCGACATCTTCTTCTTCTCAGCCATGATGCGCTTGCTTGTAGACCTCGGCCTGCGGGGTTGCGGGAACGACCGCAAAGTCCGGTGGCGAAAGGTCGTGGCAAGACTTTGTGATAAATTTCACAAAGTCGTTTCCAATGGTTTTAGCGTTGTTCGGTCGCTTGTCAACCGCCCGGCGGCGAAAGGGCCGCGGGCGGCGGTAGAAGCGGCGCGGGCGCCTCTTGAAAAACACAAGATAACGCGCGCCCGCGGCGAAGAAAACCCCTGATGACAAATGCGTCAAGCTGTGCGAAATAGGATTACGATAGTTAACCGGCGGGCCAGCGGCCCCCGCGGGGCGCAAGGCAGCAAATTGCGGCAGCAAGCGATCGAATGCCCGCGTGGGCCGATGGCCCGCCGGTTAAAAGATGGCGCGCCCACCCCTCGAGGACGTTACTTTGGCCGCGCTGGTTTATTCAATCTCGAAGACGGGGCCCCGCGGATCGCGTGGCACGACACGCCAGCCCACCAGCGGAGACAGAGAGACAGAGAAAAGGAGAGGCAGAGGGAAGTGGTCGGTTGCCGGTCTCTCCGTCGATCCTGGCGCGGGGGCCGCTGGCCCGCCGGTTAAACGACTGGCATACGCGGCCGACTCCTTTTATCGTCGTTTGCGTCCGCTGCGCCAGCCGCCGTCGGCAGGCACGAGCTCGACGGTCTTGGGCACGCGGGCCGGCAGGTTTGGGCCGCTATGATGCTTGGCCACAGGGAACTCGTCGGGCATGGATGGGCCGGCAAGTTCGGGCTCGTCGCTCCCAAGCAGCCAGTCGCCGCCCTCACCGCCTGACCCGGAAGCATCGCTTACTTCGGGCGGCTCCGGAGCTTCAAGGCCAGTCGAGCCGTCGCCGGGTGCATCGCCGCCCTCGTCTTGATTTGGTAGCGGAGCGGCGTCACCCGGCGCGGGGAGCGTGTCCATGTCGGGTTCCATTCCGTCCATGCCGCTAGAAGGCCCCAATTCAACATGGGCTCCGCCGTTATGAACTGGGGAACATAGGTAGTTCGGAAAAAATCAGCCAGCCAATTCGAGATTTCCGGTTAAGGAGAATCATCCAAGTTTAACGATTCTGCCGCCGATACAACCTTTGCTGGATTTTCCGCCCACGTTGCGCCGCGGGGTTGCAGGAGTGGGCAAGGCAAAGCGGATGCAGGATCGCCTCGATGAACCATCGATTTCGCTGCCATGTAGCGATCGTTACCATTGCGTCAGTGCTGGCTGGGGGCTGTAGCCCGAGCAAGCCCATCTACTTGTTCGACGACAAGGACATGTCGCACTACAAGGGCATGGCCACCGAGATCGAATATCCGGACGTCGAAAGCGACCGCATCGACGACGTGGCCAATGCCAAAGATCCGCTCACCCTGAGCAACCCGGAGGTCAAAGAAATCTGGGAGGTTTCACTGCAAGAAGCCATGCGCACAGCCCTGGCCAACAGCAAAGTGTTGCGCAACTTAGGTGGCTTGCTCTTTACGCCAGGTTTGCCGGCCTCGAACCAAACCATCGCCCCCACCGGCGTGCTGCTGCAAACGCAAGGCCAGAACCTGAACGGCCAAAGCCTGGGCACCGGCCAGACAAGTCAGACAATCTATAACCCGGCCATGCAGGAGACAAACACTGCTAATGGCGTTGAAGCCGCCTTGAGCCAATTCGACGCCTTCCTCGACTCGCAGATGTACTGGCAACACAACAACTTTCCGCAGAACCTCCACTTCCAGACCTTTCAACCGATTGTCTTCGACCAGCACTACGCTCAGCAAAACCTGGAAATAGGCAAAGTGACGGCGACGGGTGACCGCGTGTTTATGCGCGAGTTGACGAACTACAATGCCAATAACAGCGGCAACAACATCTATCACCAAGCGTACACCCCCGCTTTGGAAATGGAGTTTCGCCATCCTATATTGCAAGGTGCGGGAGTAGAGTTCAACCGTATCGCAGGCCCCAACAGCAACAACGGCCTGTTCGCCGGCCAGGGCATCAACGGGCCGGTGCTGAATGCCAACAGTCTGCCCGGCACGTTTAACGGCGTCGTTCTGGCAAGGATAAACGTCGATATTGCCCTGGCCGACTTTGAAGCCGGCGTGCGGAACATGGTCAGCGACGTGGAGCGTGCCTACTGGGACCTCTACTACAACTATCGCAACCTGAACGCCGTTCAGGCCGGTCGCGACAGCGCGTTGCAAACGTGGCGCAAGGTTCACGCCTTGTACGAACAGGGCGCCAAAGGTGGCGAGGCGGAGCGCGAAGCGCAGGCCCGCGAACAGTACTTTCTGTTCCGTGCTCAGGTCGAAAATACTCTGGGCCTGCTTTACACGGCCGAAAGCCGCTTGCGCTACATGATGGGCCTGGCCCCGACCGATGGGCGATTGATTCGCCCTTCGGACGAGCCCACCACCGCCGAAGTACGATTTAACTGGGGCGACGTTTTGACCGAGGGCTTGACACGCAGCGTCGAATTGCGGCGTCAACGCTGGGTGGTCAAGCAGAACGAAATGAAGCTGATCGCCTCGCGAAACTACCTCATGCCCCGCTTGGATGCCCAGGCGTTGTACCACTGGGGCGGCTTCGGCAATGACCTGGTCAACTACAACGGCGTGGCCTTCGATCCCAATAATCCGCTACCTAACTCCGGCGGCTTTAACACTCTTTTCGGCGGCAAGTACCAGAACTGGCAGCTTGGCTTGAACTTTACAATGCCGATCGGCTTCCGCCTGGCCATGTCGGGCGTGCGCAACGCCGAGCTCGTGCTGGCCCAGTCACGCGCGTTTCTGCAGGACCAGGAGCTGGAACTTTCGCACGTTTTGACCAACTCCATCCGCGATCTCGATCGCAACTACCAGGTCAGCCGGACCACCTTCAACCGGCGCGTGGCCGCCGCCAAGCAAGTCGAGGCGGTGAAGGCCACTTACGACATGGGCACCGCCACGCTCGACATGCTGCTCGACGCACAGCGCCGTCTGGCCGATGCCGAGATCGCGTATTATCGCGCCTTGATCGATTACAACGTGGCCATCCTCCAGGTACACTACCGCAAAAACTCCCTCTTGGAGTACAACGGCATTTACCTTGCCGAGGGCCCGTGGCCTGCCAAGGCGTACTTCGACGCCCGCAAACGGGCACGCGAGCGCGACGCCGCCCACTTCATCAACTACGGCTACACCCGGCCGAACGTGCTCAGCCGCGGGCAAATGCCCCAATACATGGATCAGCCCGGTCAGCCGTTTGCCGCCGAGGCGCGTTCGGTGAACGATTCCGCCGAACCGCCTAAGGAGCCGGAAGATACGGCGGAGCCGACCGCCAACGAGCCGGCCAGTCTGCCGCTGGAAGGAATGGAACCCGACATGGACACGCTTCCCTCGCCGGGCGATGCAGCTCCGCCGCGGAATCAGGACGATGGAAGTGATGCACAAACCGACGGCTCGGCTGGCCTTGAGGCGCCGGAACCGCCCGAAGCGCGCAACTCGTTGGAACAGGGCGTGTCGCAATTCTCCGACGACACAACGCCGCCGGCAAATGGCGACTTATCGGACGCCGAGCGATCGCGCGGCGAGCGCACGTCGACGGCCAGCGCGCAGGCGACTATCGAGCTTGTGCCGGCCGACGGAGGCTGGCGCAGTGGACGAAAGCGGCACTAAGGGCCGACCGAAAAATAACTTCCCATACTTCACAACTCCGGTCCTGGAGCGGTCTTACGGCCGCCAGCGAAATGCGGAAGTCATTTTTCGGTTGACCCTAAGCGCCGCTTCGACGCGGTACCTATCGCCTATTGATTATAGTTGACATACCAGTAGGCTTGATTGTTGATCTTCGGATTTAGCGTCACAAGGCTGAGAGCCGACGCGTTCGCATAGTCCAGCTTCGCCGGGTTCGTTTGGTTATTGGCGTTAATGTCTGGCACTGGATTTGGTCCAGACGGAGGCACGAAGCCGATATCCGTGACAGCGTAGCCATTGCTGAATATGATATACGGATCACTACTACTGTTCAGTGCTACGCTTGCGCCACCGAGCGGATCATTCCATGCAGATTGGTCGGTGTTGTATGATGCGGCGAGGAAAACATTGCGGAAAAATGCGTTGCCGGCGTATTGCGACCCATTGATGGTTCCCAAAACATACGAGTTCGTGTACGTCGACGTAAATGTTCCGGGCGCACCAGCATCGTTTAATTGGACGACGTCGGAAGAGTTATCGCCGTTCATTTGGATGTGTCCAAAACCAAACACTTGGTTATCGTAGCCGGAACCGGTGTAAGTGCAATTCAATGGCTGGTACCAGACGGTCGCCGCGGAGCTGGAATTTTGGTCGTCCAGATACGCGAAGTCCGTACTACCATAGCTTGACGTCATCGATACATGGCTAAAGCTGTTCGCAGTAACGGTGTAACTGCCGTTGGAAAAAAACGAAGAAGTCGGGTGAGCGGTTACGTTGCTCGTGCCCGCATTACTGTCATCAAGCTGAGCGGAGTCAGCACTGTTGCCGCTGATGCCAGTTACCGACCCAAAGCCTAGTGCAATGTTGTTATAACTGCCATCGTTGCCCTGATAATTCGATCCCGGTCCCGCGCCTGGGCCTGTCGCCAGATGGCCAAAGAACGTACCCGCCGAACTTGTGCCGGCCTCAACATAGGCGACGTCGCTAGTGCTTGACGCAGAGGCGACCACGCTCTGAATACTTGACAGTCCAATGATGGAGGAGATGTTACCCCAGAGCTGAACATAGCTCGCGAGAGTAAAGTCTGAGTTGCCCCAAACGTCAAGCTGGTTTTGCCCGCCGTTCCCATAGACGCCGATACTGCCGTTGGGCACAGGATTGCCGGCGCTGTAGTCGAACTCGATCGTATCATTATACGCTGTGCCATAAATGTTAAGGCTACTGATAGCCGACGATGCGATGGACTCAACCTGCGTGCCGTTCACATCCACAACGGTATTCGAGCCACTTTGGCCGACATAAATTGTATCGGCGCTTGGATCCGTCGAACGGTCGATCACTACGGCAGTGAGCAGCAGGCGACCCTCGACACACTCAAAGCCAAGTCGTCGCTTTCTGCTTGCTGAAGAGCCGCTTTGCCTACGAGTACGGTTGCGTGAGGTAGCTGAACCTGTGGCGAACGAAAACAGTTGGCGTAGCGACATGATTGCCTCCATACGTGAAAGTACCTTTTAGTGCCAGCGCCGGACCATGCGGCGCATATCGAGCGAAAGTTTACTGCTGATTTCCCAGCCGTCAAACTCTTTGTCTCAAGTCCTAGAGCTAAACGCATTTACGGAGTCTCCATGAGGCGAGCAAAAGTGCTGCCAATTATTTACTGCCTATTCTGAATTTGTTCTCTACGCCCGACGCCGCGGCGATATATAAACTTTGTTTTTTCAGGAATTGTACATAGCGGCGAAAGAGATAAGGCTGCGCGTTATGTCGTCGCTATGCGCGCCTCGGTTGCGCGTTGTCTGCTCTACGTCGACGGTCGCTTTTCTTGAGCATCTAGCGCGGCGATCGGCCACGGCGATGACCGAGGCCCCTACGTCGGGCACGTCGGCCCAGGGGAAGCCGGTCGCCACCGTGAGTGAAATCATGCCAGGCCGACGCTCGATCTCATGGACACGCTCGAGCACCTCATTCATCGGCGGATGGGCGGTCACCTGGCGGTCGATGCCCCAAAACATCGGCAATTGCCGCAGTGCCATCACCGGCCGGATCTCTTCCTTCAGCATGCGAATGAGGATGCCGGCGGCCTCCAGGCCACGTTCGCCCATGTCGACGTGCGGATAGGTATCGAAACCGACAATCGCATCGGCCGCCCGCACACGCCGGATAGTATGATTGCCGTGCAGGTCTTGGGTGACCACGATCGGGCACGTCTTTCCCACCGCCTCACGCACCGCTTCGACAAAATCGCCGTCGCCGTCGTCGATTCCCTCGACGACCATCGCGCCGTGCAGGTCGAGCAGCACACCGTCAATGGGGGCTTCGCGCCGGGCGGCGTTCAAGCGATCCAGAAACTCACCCTTCAGCGTGTCGTAGGTCCTTCGCTCGATCAAGCCGCTCGGATAGGCAAACGTCCAAAGCAGTGGAACGGGCTCAAAACCATATTGCTCCGCTCCTGCCAGGAACCCGCCGGTACACATATTGGCCCCGCGAAACCGCTCAATCATCTCTCCGCCGCGGTAGAGACCGAAGCCTCGTTCGAAATCGACCAGCGTCGTGCGAGTTTCGATGAAGGTCGTCGTTTCGTGCGAAATACCGCCGATGGCAATACGCATGGATAGCCTGTTGTTGAAGTTGGAGTATAGAATGAGGGCCTATGGCTGATCGGAAGCGGATCTTCGAGCCGTTGTTCTCCCATTATCAATTTGCAATTTGCAATTTGCAATTTGCAATCTTAGGCGCGGCTGGCAGGCTCGATAGAAGCGGCGCGTTTGCAAGTGGCGCCTTGTTAGCAGCCCAACGCCACTCTGCCGGCCTGTTCGCGGCGGCCCTCGTTACATGTATCTTACTCGCGCCACTCCGCCCGGCGCAGGCGGCCGACGTCGCCGACGCTCAGCGCCTGTACCGCGCCGGACAATACGCCGCCTGTGCCGAGCTGGCCGCCAAGGCGATTGCCGCCGGCGAGATCAGCGAGAACTGGCCGCTCGTCAAGATCAAATGCGAAATGACGCTGGGTCGCTACGCCGATGCTCGTGAAACGCTGGAAACCGCTTTGGCCCGCTTTCCCTACAGTGCCGCCTTGCACTGGCTCGGCCGCGACGTTTATCGCTTCAACAATTTGCCCGAACGAGCGGGCCAGGTCGTCAACGAACTGGCTGAATTCGTGCGGCAGCAGGCCTGGCGCTATCGCGATGCCGCGAACGAGGCGGTCGTCGGCCGCTTTTTGCTCGCTCAGGGAGTCGATCCCAAGCGCGTGCTCGACAATCTCTATAACGATGCCAAGAAGCAGCAGCCCGAGCTGATCGATGCCTGGCTCGCCAGCGGCCAGTTGGCCCTCGACAAGAACGACTTCGCCTTGGCCGCCGAAGCGTTCGAGCAGGCGGCCAAACTTGTGCCCGACGACCCCGACGCACAGCTTGGATTGGCCAGGGCCTATGCACCCAGCGATCCGAAGCTCGCGGAGAAGGCCATCGAAGCCGCGCTCGACAACAATCCGAACCACATCGACAGCTTACTCTATCTGGTTGACGACCACATCGACGCCGAGCACTACGCCGAAGCACGTGAGTTGCTCGATCGCGTTTACTCCGTCAATCCCCAACATCCGCTGCTCTGGGCTTACCGGGCAGTCTTAGCGCATTTGGATCATGAACCAACCAAAGAGGCCGACGCCCGGCAGGCAGCCTTGCGCTGGTGGAAGTTGAATCCCGAGGTCGATCACCTCATCGGCACCAAGCTTTCGCAGAAATACCGGTTTGCCGAAGGCGCCCGCTACCAGCGGCAGGCACTGGCGCTCGACGCCGAGTATCTGCCGGCCAAGGTGCAGCTTGTTCAGGACTTGTTGCGTCTGGGCGACGAAGACGACGGCTGGCCCCTGGCCGATGAAGTTTACGACCAAGACGGTTACAACGTGCTGGCCCACAACCTGGTGACGCTGCACGACAATCTCCGCAAGTTTCGCACGCTCGAACGCGACGGGTTCCTGCTGCGGATGGACGAGCGCGAGGCAACGATCTATGGCGACCGCGTGCTGGATTTGCTGGCGCGGGCCAGAGTGCGGCTCTGCGAGAAATACGGCGTCGAGCTCGATGAGCCGGTCATCGTCGAGCTGTTTCCCGAGCAACAGGACTTTGCCATTCGCACCTTCGGCATGCCGGGCGGCGCCGGTTTTTTGGGCGTTTGTTTTGGCCGGGTGATCACCGCCAACAGTCCCGCATCGCAGGCCGCTCATCCGACGAACTGGGAAGCCACGCTCTGGCACGAATTCTGTCACGCGGTGACGCTTCACAAAACGAACAACAAAATGCCGCGCTGGCTAAGTGAGGGAATTTCGGTCTACGAGGAGCGGCAAGCCGATCCGACCTGGGGCCAAACGATCAACCCTCGCTACCGAGAGATGATGCTCGGCGACAGCCTGACGCCGGTCAGTCAGCTTAGCGGCGCCTTTTTGCACCCGCCCACTCCGCTGCACCTGCAATTCGCTTACTTCGAGTCGTCGCTCGTGGTCGAATTCCTGATTGAAAAATACGGCCTGGCGACGCTCAAGCGGATACTTGTCGATCTAGGTGTGGGCATGCCCATCAACGATGCGCTGTCGCGGTACGCCGGTTCGCTCGAGGCCCTCGACCGCGAGTTTGCCGAGTTTGCCGTCAAGCGGGCCAAGGCACTGGCTCCCCAGGCCGATTGGCAAGACCTGAAGCTACCGGCCAAGGCGAATGCCGGCGAACTGGCCGCTCTGGTCAAGGAACACCCGAACAATTATCCGGCCTTGTTGCGCCTGGCGTTACAGTACATCGACCAAATGCAATGGCAAGCCGCGCAGGAACCGCTGAAAACGCTCATCGAGCTGTACCCGGAAAACGGCGGTGGAGGCGGCGAGAACCCATACGCACTGTTGGCCAAATCGAGCCGGGAGCAGGGCGACCAGAGCGGCGAACGGGCGGCGCTGGAAAAACTCGCCGCGCTCAGTGCCGACAACGTCGAGGCGCTTACGCGACTGACGGAGCTGGCCTTTGCCGCGGAAGACTGGCCCGCCGTCGTGAAATATGGCGAACGGCTGCTGGCCATCAATCCGTTGCGGCCGGCGACCTATCAAAGGCTGGCCACGGCCGCCGAACGGACCGGTGCTAGCGACACGGCCATCGGCGCCTGGCGGGCGTTGCTGGCCCTCGACCCGATTGATCCGGCCGAGGCACACTACCAACTCGCGGTCTTGCTGCGCAAGAGCGGTGAGCTGGCGGCGGCCAAACGACATGCGCTGGAAGCGTTGGAAGAAGCGCCTCGTTATCGCGCAGCCCAACGCGAGCTACTGGCAATTCTCGCCGAGATGGAAGATAAAGAGTAACGGAGGATGGCCTTCCCAGGCCGTCCTGTCGTAGTCCACTTTTGACTTTCGCATTTTGCAATTTTGACTTTTTTTTGACCACGGACAAATACAACAGAACGCAGCAAACAAAGGCATGCCGCTGGCGTTCGTGGGTGAAAATGGAAGGTAATCGTACGGAGGATCGCCCTCTCGGCCGCCCAATGGTATTCGACTTTTGCCTTTTTGGTTCGGCCAGGGAAGGCAAGTCAAAATGCAAAATACAAAATGCAAAAGTCAAAATGGGCGTGGTAATGCCTGATGCCTGACGCTTACCCATGAACCGCCGCCTGCGATTGCTGCTTGTCGTCGTCTTTGCGCTATCCGCGTGCGCGCTCTCGTTCGCGCAGCGCGGCTACTGGCGGCGGCAGCGGGTGATCGATCCGAACGTGATCGACCGGCGCGGCGTGCCCGACTGGGAAAACGACGCCGAGTTCAAAAACGACGTGTTTACCTTTGTGCGCGTGCGCTACACCTCGATGTACGACGGCTACGGTTGGGGCAAATGGGCCATCGATTGGCCCGACAGCGACCTGAATTTTCCCTTTCGCCTGCACGAATTGACGTCGCTCGAAGTCGCTCCCGAGCCGAGAATCCTGGAGCTGACTGACGAGGAGCTGCTCGATTATCCGTTCGTATACCTGATTGAGCCGGGTCACATGATGCTGAGCGAAGGCGAGGTGGCCGGTTTGCGCCGCTACCTGCTCAACGGCGGATTTTTGATGGTCGATGATTTTTGGGGCGAAGAAGAGTGGAACCAGTTTCACGTGAACCTCAAGCGCGTCTTTCCCGATCGCGAGCCGGAGGAGCTGCCGCTCGAACATCCCAT
>DASSFG010000292.1:0-7526 GCA_035694685.1 Pirellulales bacterium | reverse complement strand
GCGAACGATCAGCAATTACGAACAGGAGGGACGCACGATGTCGGCAACTGTTGCGGGGCTGCATTGACGAGCAGTTCTTGACCCTTTCGCCGCAGGTGGCCGGGCGTGACGATATGTCGCGGCGACCCGGTTTAGTAGCTGGCAGGGCCTTCGCGCCCGAGCGTCCGCTGTGGGGTAGGCTCCTCAGCGTCAAACGCGGAGGCGATCATCTGTTCCTGCGCTACGCGTTTTCGACAGCGGGCGCGGCAGCGAAATGAAGGCATATCCCAGAGAAAGTGGATAGTGGATATTGACATCCAATTATCGTTTGGTAGGCTGAAAGGAGAATTCTGGACATCATTGTCCACTTATTGTGCCAACCCAATGGTCGAAATACCAAGAAACGAATTGACAGGCCCGGAGTAACGTCATGCTGACAAGATTACTGACAGTCGTTTGCATTGTGGGGATCATGAGCGGAGCGTTCTGCGTCGCTTTGGCTCTGTGTGACGATACACCGGGCGACGCCGCCGGTAAGCCCTTCGGCGGCGATCGGGCGGGCCCGGCCAACGAGGACGATCACCGCGTCTCCGTCGCCATGGCGCGGGAGCGGGCGGAATTGATGCACCGGATTTACGCGGCGACTTTGGACGTGATGCACGATCGCTATTTTCACAACAACCGGGCCGTGGTTCCCGCACGTGCCATGCAAGACGTGTTCGCCGAGATCGAGCGGCAATCGAAAGTGGAAGCGCGATGGATTTCCGTGAACACGCGCGCGATGAGTCTCGATCACGAGCCGCGGACGGAGTTTGAAAAGGCGGCCGCTGAGAAAATTGGGGCCGGGCAAGACGAGTACGAGATCGTCGAGAACGGGTATTACCGCCGCGCCGGCGCCATCACGCTCGGCGGCGGTTGCGTCAACTGCCATACCGGCTTTTTCAAGGCGCCCCCCAAAAGCCCGCGCTTCGCCGGCCTGGTGATTAGCGTGCCCGTCATCGAAAGGTAGGCAAAGCATGTGCCCCACGTCGTAAAGGAGCCCTCGATGAATGCGACACAGCCTTCAAACTCACGTAAAGAACGAGATCGTGGAAGCGATCGGCGTGCTCGTCGTATTGATCGGCACCGCGACGGGGAACGCCGACGCCAGCCAGTTCGGCCGTTTCATGAGGGATGAGACGTATGTCTCGGCTTAGTGTACTCATCGTAAGCCAACGACGTGATCGAAATTGACGCCTCGGCGAGCGGCCATCTCGCGCCCGATGGCCTCGATCTGGCTTGAATCCAACGCTTCGCCGGCGGCCGGAAAAACCGTCGAGTCTTCAACCGCGATGTGCGCGGCGTAAATCGCGGCGAGCGTCTCCAGCAGCTCGACCAGGCGTTCGGCGTCTGAACCATCCAGCGTGCCTTCGGCCAGCCAGCGATCGGCCAGCGCATTGGCTTCGGCGTGACAATCATCGGCCCGGTCGTGGTCGGCCTCCAGGCGGCTCAAAGCGTCAATCGCTTGTCGGGCTTGGGGGTCGGTGGCTACGCGCAATCTGGGAAAGAGCGACTCCTCCTCGTCGGCCGTGTGGCGCGGTGCAGCGACTGTAAAATAGCGCACCGCCCGCGAAAGGCGTTCGCGGTCCGCTTTCGCCAATATCCCGCCCCCCAGCTCGGTTGCGACGCACCGCATATCGGTCAAAAAACTCTCAATTCGCCGGTGGCAATCGCTCAACAGTCCCAGCGGCTGGGCAAAACTGCTTTCACGCGGCGTTCCAAAATTGACGAAAACTGGCGGCATGTCTCCATTATACGCGCAGGTCCAGATCAGGGCTTTTTATGAACACAAGACCGCCGCTGCGGCGCACCGTGCGACATCTCGCCAACGCGATCTAGCGGGACGAATATGGTATCCAGCGGCGCCCGTTGAAGTACGACCAGCGGCCCCCCGGCGTCCAATACCACCAACGGCCGCGGTGGAAACGATATCGCCAGCGGTTCTCTGGCCGGCCGCCGCGAGGCGCCGTGGCGCCCCGATATCCGGCGATCGCGCGGCCGCTGTAATGGCCGTAGTTGGTTCCTTCGATATCTCGCAGCATCGTCTCGGCCGGGTTCTCCTCACGCGGCTGTCCCGGTCGGGCCGGGCCACGCCCGAAACGAGCGCCGCGACCCGTCGGGCCATAGCCAAAATCGGTATCGATGTCGAACGGCTGCGTGGGGTTCGGTTCGATTGATTCCACCTGGGCCAGAGCCGTGCCGATGCAAGATAGCGTCATCGCCATGGCACAGATCGCATAACGCAATTGGGGTTTGAATAAAAGCAGTTTCATCGTGTTGTCACTTCCTCGGCTTCCTCCAACAGCCCGGCCGCGGCCAGGCCATCGAGGAGCATGTGAAAATAAACGAGTCCGCCATAGGGCCGCCAACGGTGCAAGCGACGCGCCACGGCGGCGTAATCGAGTTTCTTCCCCAGCCTGAGCAAACGTTGCAGCCGGTTACGGGCGCCAACGTCGTCGCGGGGAAAGATGTGCGTTCGCCCGATCCCACGGAGTAACGCATATTCCGCGCTCCAGCGGCCAATGCCGCGGAGGGCTCACAGTTGCTCGACCGCCGTGTCATCGTCCTCATCAGCCAAGCCTTCCAAGTCGGTCTGGCCCGATGTAATCGAGCGGGCCAACTCAACGATCGCCTGGCCCTTCTGCCGGCTGAAGCCGAGGCGGCGGAAGTCGCCGGGGCGCCGCGCGGCAAGATCCTCGGGGCGCGGAAAGGCGTGCATCGAACCGTCGTCGCTGGAACACGCATAACGCGCCGCGACTTTGTTCAGGAGTTGGATGCCCAAGGTCAGCGTGACTTGTTGGCAGGCGATGGCATTAACTAACGCCTCGAACACGCTCGGAAACCGGGGTGGCTTCATGCCGCGGAATCGTGTCGCCAGGCGATCGAGCCGCGGGTTCGAACTGGCAAAGCGGTAAAACTCGGCTAAGTCGATGCGCAGGCCCAACAATCGCTCGAGTGCGGCCGTCACGGCTGATTTAGTCGAGGCGTTGGCGCCAGCGCCGGTCACGCGCACTTCAAGTCTAGGCCGATCCACTGGCCGAGTTTGGCGCACTGCTACGGCCGCTGCGCCACGCTCAAGCGGCAACACACGGCGATACGTCTCGCCATCCCAACCGTCGACGGCGTTTTCCCTCCGCCGGCGCAACGCCCAGACGGTGAAATCAAGCCGAAACGGTGGCACGGGTATGAGATAAAAGCGGTAGGATTTCACGGTGTTTCCATCATCTGCCGCCTCATCTTAAGCAAACCGAATACCGACGACCGGCCCGTAGCAGACTTCGTGAGAAGTCTGGTCGCCGTCCCGAGTTACGGCCAGAACTCTCACGAGTTCTGCTACGCCAGTGTGCGCTGACCGCACGCGTGGCGGTGAATCATCCGGGTTAAGATTCAAAAAACTTCGTTCTACGGTCCATTGACACGACAGGCAGCAGCAAATCGACGCGGGACTGTGCGAGGTGTGCTGATGGGCGATGTGCGGACACGCACGCAAGGCGGCAGCCGCAGCTTGTCATTTAGGCCGCTCGCGGAAAATAATCTACCCGCACGGCAATGGCGGTTCGCATGTGGCACAGCCGCCCTCGGCTGTGGCTCGGTCGCCTTTGGCGACCGCGAACCCAGCCGCGCGTGTCCAGGATCTTCTCTTGATCAGAGCGGCAGGTGGTAAATCTGGTTCCGTGCTTCGTCAGGCTCGATGAGCTGGCAGATCAGCGGGCACGTAGCTTCACGGAAAGTGACGCGTTCTGCGACTGCCCGCGCCACTGGTCGACCTCGGCGAGTTGTTGGTCGATCAACCGATCGCACTCGCTGCGATTCTCATGGTAGAAGCCGAGCGCCGCGTGAATCTGAGGGAGCGAGAGATAGGGATATTGCCGATGAATCTCATCGGCGTCCCAATCGTAGGCTATCTGATCGAGCGCTACCTCGATTACTTTAGTGCGGGTGCCTTCGATAGCCGTCGGCGCCTTGTTCGATAAACGGCCAAATACTGACAGACATTTGCTGCTCTCGCTTGCTGAAGCGCCCATCGCGTTTTCGCTACTCCCGATTGTACGCGACTGAGAGAACTGGGCGAAGCCCTCTCGTCCGCACCCGTTTGCCCCGGCCGAGTTTACCTCGGTCGTGCGGATGGTTGACCGCCAGTCTGGCAATTCCCACGTAGCAGCTTTTCACGATCCGAGCGCGTTTTCGCGCCGTATGATTGTAGTGCTGGCTTGGCTGCCAGTGAGCCACTGTGGAGGATAGCAATGAAAATGCCTTTTGTCTGGGTTATATCGGTATGCGGTATGTGCTGTTCGGCTAATGCCGAGCTAAGGACTTGGACGGATCACTCCGGTAAGATCTCATTCGCGGCGGAGATGATCGCCGCAAGCGACGAGAGCGTCAGACTACGTCTTCGCAAAGACAATAGTGAATACGACGTACCGCTGCGGGTTCTCAGCAGTGCTGACCGAGAGTTCGTGAAGGCCGCACGGGTTAGTCGGCGCATTCCTGCAAACGGCATTCCCGACGAAACTCTTAAGCGGATCAAAGCCGACGCGCAACGCAAATGGCCAGGCGATTTCTCCATGCAGGAGTTTCAGGTCGCCAACGAGAAGGCGGCGTTCTTGGCCATAGACAACTACCAAAACCCCGGAATCCCACGGGCTGTGTTTGAACGGATCTTGATCGATGCGAGGCGGAAATGGTCGACGACTTATGAAATGCAAAAGTTTGAAATCGACAATCAGATCAATGCGTACCACGCAGTGCAAACGTACTCCGCACCGGAGATCCCATCCAAAATGCTCGGCGAGATCATTAGCCGAGCTAAACAAAAATGGGAGGGGAATTATGAAATGCAACAGTGGGAAATCGACCAACAGGTCGAATCGTACATAAATCTCAATCGGTGATCCGCGATCAGATTAATCGAAGAAACAACTACCGCGCGCAACGCGCCAGCAATTCGACAGGCACATGGCAGATCCAGTCGAGAACCGCTTCCTTGAATTATTGCTTGATGCAGTGGCATCCATAAAGGAACCTCGCCTCTTCGCCACCGAGCGCGGATATCAGGGCAGGCTTTTATCGGAGCTCAATGTCCGGTCACCGATGCTTACGGTCTACGCTCCAAATGCTATCGTCGAGCAAGAATACCAAAAAACCCGGTCGAAGCATGGCCTGGTAAGCCGGCCGGATGTGATCATCCACATCCCGCACGAATATGGCTTCACGCGCAGCCGTGCAGACGGTAATCTTGCCGTAATTCAAATTAAGCGCCGCGCCACGAAGGCAAGGGCGCGCGACGACTTCACAGCGTTGCGAATGCTGAGCGAGCAACTTTCGTACTCGCTATGCGTCTTTCTCCACATCGATTCTGAACGAACGTTTGTAGAGTTATGCCCGGACTCGATTGCGAGCCGCACGCACTGCATTGCCACGCTACTTGACCGTGGGACGCTCAGAGTAACGCATCACTCGTGCGCCGGAGTCGTCTAGGCTGCCGCCCATTACCTTCATTTAAACCGCTCAAGACGTACGAGGTTGTTCGTCATGTCCTCTCCGTCGGTCACGTCATAGACCGTCTGCCAGCCGACGGCGGCGTCTTCTCGCAAACGAGCACGAAACGATTCGTCTTCTTTGCGACTGCGCGGCAAAACGGTCACGAACCGCCCGCCGCGTGCCGCCAGGTGCGCCAGATTCTCGCTTGCTCATCACCGCATACCGAGAGCCGGTCAAGCACTTCAACCCTTTGCCGAATAAGGACGCGGGGTATCGTGTGAACTGTTTCATGCTTCGGCATGTCGCGAATACGCTGAAACCGCTCGATGCGGCTGCTAGGCGTGGGCGGGTTGATCATGGGGCACCAACGCATGCAGCCACGGCCGCCGCGATGTCGTCCAATTGGCTTGCGTTGAGCTCGCCGAGCTTGCCAAGGAATCGCGCTTCCGCTAGCGACTTAACCTGAAAGGCGTCGGCCCCCGAGTCCTTTGTTAGGCCGCTGTCGGGCGCGGCTGGGAGGTGAACGAACCAGGCGAAACTTGCGTAGGTCGGCTTCCAATCCGTGATCGGCACAACAATCTTGAGTGGCAACCGGCCAACACCGTCCGTGCTCAAGACGACCGCAGGCCTGACCTTTTGAATTTCCGCCCCTACGGCCGGGTCGAAACGGACATTCCAGACGTCGCCCCTCTTGGGCCTCGGCATCAGGGTTCCTCCGCAAAGGCCTCGAAGTCGGTCAGCTCCTTATTGGTTCGGTATTCCTCTTCGGCCAACTCGGCGGAAGCCGCGAGGATCCGCTCTTGCACCTCGCGCGGCAGTTTCCGCAGTTCCACGGGCGAAGGCCACGGCGGTACAACCTTGCCCGTGGCATCGTAATTGACATCAGGCATCGGCCCGGCGGCTTGCTTTTGATCCAACGTCGACATGACCAAGTCCTCTTTTTTCGTCAATCGTAATCTCCGTACTCTACCTCATTGTTCGGTCTGAACCAAGCCGGTGGAGCAACGCCTTCCCTGGCCCTCAGAATCGATGGTGACGGGCTAGGAAGCCCATCCTCCTATGTCCCGGCGCCCGACGATCACTGCGCGGAGTGTGCTGGTGGGCGGTGTGCGGGCACGCACACAGGCGGCAGCCGCAGATTGTCCTTAAGTCCCGGCGACAATGACACTCCAGGTACCGGGCGCGGCCTTTGCAGAGCGCTTTAGGCTCCGTACGTCAACCTAAGCCGAGCGGCTTCCATCAGTTGCTTGGGCAGTTCCGCCGCCATGGGAGGGAACGTTGTCGTTCCGAATAAAGGATTTGCCATCATGCACATTCGACGGAAAGAGTTGTTGGTCTTCGCAGGGCCGCTGGCGCTGGTCGTGATCGCGGCCTACGTCCAGTGGGCGACTGTCGGACTTCCGGCGATACCGCGTGCCAGTTCGGCACTGGCCGAGGCGTCGACGGCAACCGGTTTTCCCGCGTGGCTGCGGATTACCCACTACGTCAATCTCCTGTTTATCGTTCTCCTGGTCCGCAGCGGTCTGCAGATGCTCGTGGATCACCCCCGGCTGTATTGGAACGTTCACTGCACGCCCGGCACCGAGTGGATCCGTTTTACGCCGATCGAGGTGCCGCGAGACCGCGTGTGGACGGCCAAGCAAGACTCGCGATACCTCTCGCCGTGGATCGGTTTGCCCGGCTACCGGCACACGATCGGCATGGCCCGGCACTGGCACTTTCTCAGCGTGCTGTTCTGGGTAGCGAATGGGGCGGCCTACTTGGCTCTTTTGTTCATCGACGGGCATTGGCGGCGACTGGTGCCGACCTCGTGGCATATCGTGCCCGATGCCTGGGCCGTCTTCGTCCACTATGCGACGTTTCACTTGCCGCCCGAGCCAAACGGCTTCTACCACTACAACGCTTTACAACAGCTCTCCTACTTTGGCGTAGTGTTTGTATTGGCGCCTCTGGCGATCGCGACCGGCCCATCGATGTCGCCCGCGCTGACGAACCGCTTTACCTGGTACCCCAAACTGCCCGGCAAC
>DASSFG010000291.1:0-2451 GCA_035694685.1 Pirellulales bacterium | reverse complement strand
CAACGGCGAACACGAGCGCGACGGCAACCAACAAGCCCAATGCCAAGGCGGCATCGACGACGAGTTGCACGGCACCCCGACGGCTCCGCGACGCCCGCGAGCGTGGAAACTCGCCGGACTGCTGCGTCTCTTTTGCCTTCGGCCTTCTGCATTCTGCCTTTGAAAAGCGGTTCATGGCGATCACCCTTTCTTTCTCGGCGGGGGCGGCAGCGGAATTGAGCCGTGCGCGGCGGGACGAACGACCGGCTTTTCGGATTTGGCCTCCACGGGCGAGGAAACCGGACTCGGCTTGGGGACGACGGCTGGCTGGGGCGGCGGGGGCGTGTGTTTGCGCACGGGCGGTGGCGGAGGCGCCGCGCGGACCTGGCCCTGAAAGGCCGGCGTGAGCGGCTCCTGGTCCTTACTGCGGCGGCGTTCGTTGAAGCGCACGAAGTTGGTGCCAAATTTGATCACGTCGCCGTCTTTGAGCGGCATCGGCTGTGCGACCGGCTGATTGTTCAGCCGCGTGCCGAGCTTCGATTGGTTATCTTCCAACACAAACGCGCCGCTTGCCTGGCGGACGATGCGCAGGTGTTCCGACTCGATGCCGGCGTTCATCGGTCCCAAGAACGGCAGCGGCAGATGATCGCCGCGGCCCAGGGCCGTTACCGCCCGGCTAAGGATCAATTGGCGGCCAGGCCGATAGCCGTCGAGCACGGTCAGCCAGGCATCTTTCAACACCACTTGCACCAGGCCGATGAGCGCTCCAATGGCAATGCCCAGGACGACGAAACCCGCCGCGCGGCTCGCCATGCCCGAACCATGGACAACCGCCTTTTGAATAACGTCGAACAGCACACCGCCGAGCAAGCCGCCCAAGGCGCCTCCGATGAGGCCATTGCGCAATTTACTGGCCGAGCGCTCGTAAAGCCCTTCCACCATGCCGATGCCGATGCCCACAACCATCCATCCCGGAGCACGTCCCAACAAAGGAAGCAGAGAATAGATCACATTGCCCACAAAGCTCCCCACCGCGCCGCCGAAGCCGCCGCCCACGATGCCGGGCAAGCCGCGCAGGCCAACTTGGGACAGCCGACCACAGGCGAGTGCGGCGACGGCGCTGAGGCCCAGGCCGATGCCCGCCCCGACAATGGCGCCCACCGCGGTTGCCTGGGTCGTTCCTTGTTCCACACCCGAGCGGAAGAAGAGGATCTCCGCCAGCAGCCAACCGGCAAACGCACCCCAACCACCGGCCAGGGCGCTATAGTAGACGATGCGGACGAACGACATACGCTCCTCGGGCAGCGATGAACGGGCGAATGACCCATTTAATATAAGAGGCGTCGTCCCCTCTCGCACCACTGGGCGGCGTATTTTTCGCTAAAGCCACAGCGCGGCTGGTTGCTCTTGACGCCCTATTCCGGCCGCTCTAGGCTGACAAAGTGCGGGCCCCCCGCTCTCTTGGTGGCGGTTGCGCCTAGCTTGGGGAATAGTGTAACGGTAGCACGAATGGCTCTGGACCATTTAGTCTAGGTTCAAATCCTAGTTCCCCAGTTCCCTCTTTTCGTCCCTCTGACGACGCTTTTCTCTCGATCGCTTAACGCTTTGCGGCTGCAGGCTTGATCGAGGCCTCCACCTATAATTAGGCGCCGGTGCCTCAAAAGTGCCTCATAGGGCAAGCGTGTGTCGCCGTGTGGCAAATGGAAACGCTCGCGAACTGTCATTCTCGCGGGCCAAAGATTGACGCGTGCAAGACGGGAAGCCGCACCGGCAGTAACTTTCAGTATGCCGGGCCGTTCACGGAGATCGTCCTACTTGGCAACGTAGCCTACCGAGTCGGCAAGGCCATCACCTATGACCCCAAGTCGATGCGAATCACAGACGTGTCGGAGGCTAACGAACTGCTGAGCAAAGATTACCGTAAAGGGTGGGAAGTCTGAGCCACCGGCGCCCCGTGCTCCCGCAATCAGCTTGACCTAGACGCGTAGAAAAATGCGCCGTTGGTAGAGGAAACGGGCGAAGAACACCATCAGCAGCAACCCGACCAGTGAAATGACGACGCTGCCGAAGCCAATGGCCACGTGATCATCGAGGTAATGTTTCACGTCACCGCCAGCCAAGCGAGTTGCAATCGCCTGGAAACCCACGATCTGGGCACCTAAATAGAGCGTAATCGCATTGCTGCCGATCCACACAAAGGGCTCACACCACTTCCGGTATCGTCGCACCTCGACGACCTCGTAGAAAACGGCAAGGCACAAAGCACTGAGGCCGCCGGTCAGCAAGACGAACGACGACGTCCAAATGCGCTTGATGATGGGGAATTGAAATGACCACACTAGCGCCAGACCGATGCCCAAGGCCCCAGCGGCTGCCAACCAAATCACCTTTCGCCGCGGCGGCAGGAGATCATTTTTCAAGAGCAGCCCGGCCAAAGCGCCGAATAGCGGCAAGGCGATTGCCGGCAAGGTG
>DASSFG010000290.1:0-4334 GCA_035694685.1 Pirellulales bacterium | reverse complement strand
ATTCTTTCGTCATTCGTCATTCCGTCATTCGTCATTGACACGATGCGGCCTCCAGATCCGCCCCTCACCAACTAAACCAGTCTTATGTCTTATGCACATCCCACTCCCGTCGCCCATCAGTTCGACGACCTCGAGCAGCAGCGCGAGGCCGACGAGCTGGGCATGTGGACGTTTCTCTGCACTGAAATCCTCTTCTTCGGTGGCGTGTTTCTGGCCTACACGCTTTACCGCCTGCAAGACGAAGCGGGCTTTGCCGACGCCAGCGCCTCGATGGGCCTGTGGCTCGGTTCGATCAACACCGCCGTGCTCTTGTGCAGCAGCCTGACCGTCGCCCTGGCGGTACACGCTGGCGAGACCTCGCGCCGCGGCATGCTCGTCGTCTGCCTGGTGCTGACGATGGTGCTCGGCGCCTCGTTTCTTGGCATCAAGTTCTACGAATATTACGAAAAGTACGAAGAGCACCACATGCCGCTCTTCGGACTGCCGTTTGAATATCACGGCAAGGCATCGCCCGCCACCGCGGAGTTGTTCTTCGACCTGTACTTCGTCATGACCGGTATCCACGCCATCCATATGCTCATCGGAATGGGCGTATTTACGGTTCTGATAGTCAAAGCGCTGCGGGGCGGACTTCTGGGCGACTTTTCGACGCCGGTCCATATTGCGGGCCTCTATTGGCACTTTGTCGATATCGTATGGGTCTTCTTGTTTCCGTTCCTTTACCTGATTGGGGCCCGGCACTGACATGAGCGAAACCGCTAGCCACGAACAACACGCTTCATCCAGCCACGTTCCCGCGCACCCTTCGGTGCTCGGCCTGGTGGCCAATTTCTTCGCTCTGATGATCTTGCTGGCGGCTACGATTGCCATCGCCGAAGTCGACCTGGGCAAGGGCAACTTCATCGCTTCGACGTTGATCGCGGCGACAAAAATGACGCTGATCATGCTCTTCTTTATGAACCTGCGTTACAGCAAGCCGCTGTCGCGTTTGGTGGCCTGCGCGGGTTTCTTCTGGTTGGCGATCATGTTCGTCCTCACCTTCAGCGATTACCTCAGCCGCGGCTGGCTGCCGATGGGCGGAAGTTAGGAACTTCAAAATATTTGGGGTCATCCGGAGGGTGGCCTTCCCCCGCCTTCCTGCTGGTTTGAAGTACATCCGACTTTTACTTAGCCCAGGCATTTATGCCTGGGTAACGATGGTGCCCCAACGCCCTCCACGTGACTGCGTCGAGGGCCGCCTACGGCGGCGGCCCTCGACGCGGTCACGTGCGGAAAAACGGGATGTGTCTTGGTTACCCAGGCATAAATGCCTGGGCTAGGCAAAAGCCGTGGTCGCAGAAAACAAACAAAAACGACAATCGGCCCCCCCTCAGCAAAGCTTGATGGCCGGTCTCCATATAGTTAATCTCCAACTCGCAACTCATAGCACGCCGCCTCCGTGGCGTTGCGCACCAAGAGCAACCGGCCCGCGACGACCGGGTTGTTCCAGGTCTGGCCCTGCAGGGCGGCGAAGCGAGTCAGCTCGGTGAAGCGCTCGGGCGACGCTTTAACGAGCGCCACATCGCCCAATTCTGCCTGCACCAGCAGCAGGTCGTTGACGAGCAGAATCTGCCCGTGACCATAACGGCCGCCGCGCCAGCGGACCTTGCCGTCGTTGAGGTCCAGACAATTGAGCGTGCGGCCGTCGTCAAGGCCGTAGACGTAACCGTCGCGCACGACGACGTTCGTAAATTTCGGCTTGAGTTTATTGCTTTCCCAAACCACGCGCGGCGATCCACCCTCGCCGGACGGCCCGATCTCAAGCAACTTACAGCCGAGTCCGTAGCCGGCGGAAATAAAAACCTGATCGCCGCCCAGCGCCACGGCGTCGGGCACTTTTGGTTGGCCGCCCGGCCATTTGAATCTCCACAGCACGCGGCCATCGTCAGGATCGTGTCCCGTCACCGAGTCGGCGTTCACCATCAGGACTTGTCGCATACCCGCCATCTCGGCCAGACGCGGCGAGGCATAGCTCGACGGAGCGTCGCCCGCGTGCCAGACGACTTCGCCCGTTTGCTTGTTGTATGCCACCAGCGACCACCCCTTGAGGCCGCCGGCGCTAGCAATTACCAGATCGCCCACAACCAGCGGCGAGCAACTCTTGCCCCACTGGGGAGGACGTGCGTCATTCTCTTTCACGATGTCGTGCGTCCAGACGAGTTTGCCGGAGCGCCCGTCAAGACAATTTAAACGGCCGAAGGCGCCCAGCGTGTAAACTCGTCCTTCGTCGACGGTGGGCGTGGCGCGCGGGCCGTCGCCCGACATGGGGTGGCTAAAACGGCCGGGATCGGCGTGCGTCCAGAGAAGCTTGCCGCCGTCGAGGGCATAACAGGTGACACACTCGTCATCGCCGCGTTGTTCCTGCGTGACGGCATAGTCGCCCACCAAGGCGAACGACGACCAGCCGGCACCAATTGGCTGCCGCCAGAGTAAGTGAGGAGGATGCGCACTCCAGTCCGTTCCAAAAGCAGGCGCCTCAACCGAGGCATCGCGGTTCGGTCCCAAAAACTGTGGAAAGTCATGCTCGCCGGTCGAGCTCAAGTCGGCCACGTTGGCAAGCTCGGCTGACGACTTCTCGTCGCCGACGGTCGCCAGTGATTCGTCGGGCTTCGGCTTCCACCGCCACGTGAGCCGCGGCGTTAAATTGCCGGAGCATCCTTCGACGCGAACGCAACCAACGGCCATGGCGACCGCCAGCGCCACGCCCAACAACGTTCGGACCTGCTGACGTCCCGACAGCCCAGTCCCCAAGACGGTCCACAGCGTGAGCAAGCCCGCGACGAGTCCCATCGCCGCGAGCGTGGCCAGATTGCGATGCGCATCGTCGGGAAACAGATCCGGCACCTGCAAGCCACCCAACAAAGCGCCACTGGCCGCCACGATTGCCACGAGCAACCACCAGCGGACCCGTCGCGGTGGCCGCGTTGCGTCGCTTGATTCCACGTCCATCTTCCCTGTCTACCGTCTGCTGTCTGCCGTCTACTCGCTAATCGACGCGGCTGGTGACTTCCACCAGATGCCAACCGAACTGCGTCTTCACCGGTCCTTGCACTTCGCCCACAGGACAGCTAAAGACCACGCGGTCGAACTCGGGCACCATCTGCCCGGGACGAAACTCGCCCAGGTCGCCGCCCTGCTTGCCCGAGGGGCACTGCGAGTGCTGCCGCGCGAGGTCGGCGAAGTCGGCGCCCGTTTCAATCTGCGTCTTCAAGTCGTCGCAGGCTTCTTTGGTCTTCACGAGGATGTGTCGCGCTTTGGCTTTCTTGGCCATAAGGGCCGCCTTTCTTGTTTGCTACGGGTTGGAGTTGGTAATGAAAACGTGCTCGATCTAGTCCGTCGCGCGTTCGCCTGGTAGACAGTAGACCGTAGACGGTAGACGGTAGACGGTAGACGGTAGACGGGGTTCTAAGTCAATCCCTGTCTACCGTCTACTACCTACCGTCTACCCGTTTGCCAGCAGCGCCTTCACCGGCTGGGCGCCTTCTACGCCCGTCAGCCGCTGGTCGAGCCCCTGGAACTTGAACGTGAAGCGCTCGTGGTCGATGCCCATCGCGTGGAGGATCGTAGCGTTCAGGTCGTTCACATGAACGGGGTTTTCGACAATGTTATAGCTGAAGTCGTCCGTCGCGCCATAGACCTGGCCCGGCTTGATTCCGCCGCCTGCCAGCCACATGCAGAAATTGCGCGGATGGTGATCGCGGCCGTAATCGTCCTTGGTGAGCGTGCCCTGCGAATAAACGGTGCGGCCGAACTCGCCGCCCCAGACCACCAACGTGTTGTCGAGCAGGCCGCGCTGCTTCAGGTCCAATACCAAGGCCGCCGTGGCCTGATCGGTGTCGTCGCACTGGTTCTTAAGCGCCGTGGGAAGCGCGCCGTGCTGGTCCCAACCGCGGTGCAATATCTGCACCGCGCGCACGCCCTTCTCCACCAGCCGCCGGGCCAAGAGAGCGCTTTGGGCGAACGTGCCCGGCTTCTTCACCGTGGGGCCGTACATGTCGAGAATGTGTTGCGGCTCCTGGCTCAAGTCGACCAGTTCAGGCACCGAACGCTGCATGCGGAACGCCATCTCATACTGGGCGATGCGCGTGGCGATTTCCGGGTCCTGATACTGCTTCAATTTCACGTCGTTGAGCTTGGCCAAATCGTCCAGGAAGTGGCGGCGTGCGTCGCTCGAATAGCCTTCCGGATTCGATAAATACAGCACGGGGTCCGCGCCCGAACGGAACTTCACGCCCTGGTAGCGCGTGGGCAGAAATCCGCTGCCCCATTGCCGCTCCGCCAACGCCTGTGTGTTG
>DASSFG010000289.1:0-17367 GCA_035694685.1 Pirellulales bacterium | reverse complement strand
CCACACCGTTCCCCGCCAAGAACCCCGACGGCGGCTTCTACTACACGCCTGCCGCCGGCGGTAGCAGCCCGGCGGGCGAAACCGACAACGGCGGCCTGCGTAGCTACGGCGCCATGACCTATGCCGGACTCAAGAGCATGGTCTTTGCCGGTGTCGGCCCTGACGATCCACGTGTGAAGGCGGCCGTCGAATGGGCCCGCAAGCACTACACTCTCACCGAGAACCCAGGGTTAGGAGAGGCGGGCCTTTACTATTACCACCATCTCTTCGCTAAAGCGCTCCACGCCATCGGCCAGGATGAATTTGTCGATGCCGACGGCATCAAGCACAGTTGGCGGCAAGAGCTGATCGCCGAGCTCGGCCGCCGCCAGCAGTCTGACGGTTCCTGGGTCAACAGCGACAGCCGCTGGTTGGAAGGCGACCCGAATCTTTGCACCGGCTTCGCCCTGTTGGCCTTGAGCTATTGCCGGCCCGCCGAGAAGAAATAGCCGATTCCTCACCCTTTGCAAGCTCGGGTCGCAAATCAATCCTTACGAGGCTGGCACCGACGCGCCTAAACCAGCTCGGCTGTTGGGCCAAGAGCTACCGCACCCTTCGTGGCCCGGTGCGTCTCTTTGGGTTATAGGCGGACGGCAAAAACTGTCAATAGTTTGGATCGACGGCACAAGGCAAGATATAATCGCTCGTCGATTCTCCTACCCTCTTTCGTGGACCTGCCTCGATGATGCGCCATTCACACTTGCTTCTCCGTTCGTTCATGCTTGTTTTTTCGGCGGCGTCGACGCTGCCCGCCGCGGAGCTGGCGGTGCTCGGTCCGGACAACTGGGACGCGTTCGCCCCGCAAGGCAAGGAAGTCGATTGCATCTATGGTGACTTCTTACTGCAAAACGAACGCATCGTGGCTGTGATTGCGCGGCCCGTCGCCGGACGCAACGCGAACATGACTGTTCGCAACGTGGGCGGCGCGGTGATCGACCTCACCCGCCGCGACCGCCAAAGCGATCAGTTAAGCGCTTTTTATCCCGGCGGCAAGGCGACCAACTGGCGTGCCAGCGAACTGGAAGTGGATGGAAAGCCCGCTCTGTTCGATGAGCAGACGCACGTCCGCAAGGGCGCTGCGGTGAGCGTTATCTGCCGTGCTGCCGCCGCACCCGACAGTGCCGAGGCAGTGGTGCGATACACGCTGAACGACGGCGATGATTCGTTGCTGGTCACCACCACGTACACCAACTCGACGGAGCAGCCGCTCGACATCACGCAACTCGACGAAGTGCGGGCCGATGGCAGCTTCGAGAAAATGCCCAATGGCACGGCCCCGCTTTTTTGGGTTTACGATAAATGGTTCCAGCAGGCCTATGGATTCGTTGCCGAAGGCACAACGCTGGCCGCCAAATCGGATGCGAAGAATTCGACGCTCACCTATTCGCAAGGCGATTCGGCGAGCGTCAAATTGAAGCCGGACGCAAAACTCACCTTTGAACGCCGCTTGTTCCCGGCGGCCACCTTGCTGGAGGTACGGTCGATTGCCAACCGCCTGGCGGGCATCGAGCAGCGACCAATTGAATTGCAGGTGAAAGACACGGCGGGCCATCCTTTGGCCGCCGCCGATGTTGAAGTGCGCGACCAGGAACGACCCTATGCATACGGTCGCACCGACGAGGACGGACGCTTGAAGTTCGAGCTGCCGCCGGGCCAGTTTAGGGCTCAGGTAACTTCGCCGGCCAATGGAGCGAAAACGGTGGAGCTAAGCGAGCAAGCACTGGCGATGGAATTGCCCGAGGCGGGTTCGGTGTCGGCGCACGTCACCGGCGAGGACGGCGGGCCGATGCCGTGCAAGGTGCAATTTCTCGGTCGCGAGGGAACGGCCGATCCTGATTTCGGCCATCAGACCGGCGAGTGGGCGGTGCGGAGCGTTTACTACAGCGAAAACGGCCGTTTCAGCCAACCGCTGCCGCCCGGCAAGTACCAGGCAATTGTCAGTCACGGGCCGGAATATGACGCGGCCTTCATCGACCTGGAAATCCGCCGCGGCGCCGCCACGCCGCTCACGGCGGTGCTGGTGCGCAGCGTGCAAACGCCCGGCTGGGTGAGCGCCGATTTTCACAGTCATTCCAGTCCCTCGGGCGACAACACATCGAGCCAGCTCGGACGCGTCTTGAACCTGCTGTGCGAGCACGTCGAGTTCGCCCCCTGTACCGAGCACAACCGCCTCTCCACTTACCTGCCGCATTTGGAGCGGCTGAAGGCCAGGCACTTGATGGCCACCTGCACCGGAATTGAGCTCACCGACAATCCGGGCGATGTGAACCACCACAATGCCTTCCCGCTCGTGCGTCATGCGCACACCCAGGACGACGGTGCCCCGCTGTCCGATGCCGACATGGAAGTGAAAATCGAACGGCTCGCCTTATGGGATGCTGGCAGCGAGAAGCTCGTACAGCAGAATCACCCCGACATCGGCCACCTGTTTTACGACAAGAACGGCGACGGCCAGCCCGACGGCGGTTTTCAAAAGGCCTTCGGTTTTATGGACGTGATCGAGGTACACCCGCCGCACACCATCCTCCAGTCGCCCGCGAGCTCGAGCGCGCCGACGCGCAACAACACCATTTTCAACTGGCTGCAGTTGCTCAACCAGGGCTACCGCATCCCCGGCGTCGTGAACACCGACGCGCATTACAATTTCCACGGTTCGGGCTTTTTGCGCATCTACCTGGAAAGCGAAAGCGACGATCCGGCGCGGACCGAAACCCTCGACATGGTTCACGCCGCCGAGCACGGGCATATCGTCATGACCAGCGGCCCTTATCTGGAGGTGGTGGCTGTCGGCGGCGAGGCCAGCAACCAGCAACGCGCAACGGCGGGCGACGACTTGAGCATTCCAGGCGGCAAGGCGAGGCTCAAGGTTCGCGTGCAGTGCCCGAATTGGTTCGACATCGACCGTGTGCAGGTGTTTCTCAACGGCCGGCCGGAACCGTCGCTTAACTTCACGCGTGCAACGACACCCGAACGGTTTACCGGCGGCACGGTCAAGTTCGAGCAGGAGCTGCCGTTGGCGTTGGCGGGCGACACGCACGTGATCGTCGTGGCCGCGGCGGAGAAATCGACACTCGGCCCGGTGATGGGGCCGGAGCATGCCAAGGACATGCCGATCGCCGTCTCGAACCCGATTTACCTCGACGTGGACGGCGGCGGCTTCAAAGCCAACCGCGACACGCTCGGAGCACCCTTGCCCGTCATGGCCGGACGACTTGGAAAGTAGTGCTTTGTCCACTCTTAAACCTCTGGTTGGGACTCTCTCTTTCAGCCTGTTTTGCGTTTTGCATTTTGCATTTCGTCGGCGGGCCGCACGACTCTGCGGAGCAATCCGGAACGCCACGGAGGGCGTTCCCTACAGACGCCCATCCCAATTTTTTTCTCTGGACAAAGCACTAGGTATAATGTGCTTTCACCCTGTTCCTGCCCACTTAACGCGAGAGCCCGGCAATGCCGCAAAACACTTTCCTGATCACCATCGCACTACTTTTCTTCGGCGCCGCGGCCCAGGCGGCCGATGATGATGGCTTCGAGCCGATCTTCGACGGTAAGACGTTGGCTGGTTGGCACGTCAGCGGGAAAACGGGGCATGGCACCGGAGGTCGTTGGGTGGTTGAAGATGGCGTTATCGTCGGAAGTCAGGACAAACCAGGCAACGGCGGCATCATCATCACCGACAAACATTACGGCGATTTCGAGGTCGTGCTGGAGATGAAAAACGACTTCGTGCCTGACAGCGGTCTCTTCCTGCGAAGCACCGAAGACGGCCACGCCTACCAGGCCATGATCGACTACCATTCGGGCGGAAATCTGATGGGCATCTACGGCGAGGGGCTGTCGGGCGGGATCAGCGTGCGCAACTTCGATTTTGGCTCCAAGGTGACCGAGATCAAGCCGGTCGATTGTGCGTTCAAGCTGCCCGTTTCACCCGAGAAATGGCCCGAGTTCTGGCAACACGGCAAGTGGAACACGTTGCGTGCCCGAATCGTCGGCAATCCTCCTAAGATCGATACCTGGATCAACGACGTGAAGTTCATGGAATGGTCGGACCGCGAGAAGCGTCACCCCGACACTGGCGGCATCGCCCTGCAGGTCCACGGCGGCGGCGACACCACTCGCGAATTCGTTCGCTACCGCAACATCCGCGTCAAAGAATTGTCGGGCGAGTAAGAAGGGTTGCACTTTGGTTGCGACCCATTATGGTTGGGATATCATGCGCACTTGTTGCCCGGAATGCGACGCGGCGATCGAGTTCGACGACTCGACGGCGGCGATATTGACTTGTCCGTCCTGCGGCACTCGGCTGGGCATGAGCGACGACGAACTGCTCACGGAAACGGTGAGCTTCCAGCCTGACGGCCGCATGATGGTGGGGCACTTCGAGGTGGTGCGCAAGGTGGGTAGCGGCAGCTTTGGCGACGTGTTTCTGGCCCGGGACACACAGCTCGAACGGATGGTGGCCATCAAACTGTTGCGCCGCGGCGTGGTCGACGAACGGAGCCGCGCGATGTTTCTGCGCGAGGGCCGCGCTGCGGCGCGGCTCAAGCACCCGCACATTGTCACGGTTCACGGGCTGGGCAGCGACGGCGATACTTATTACATCATCAGCGACTTTATCGAGGGCGTACCGCTCTCGAAGTATTTGCAGTCGAAGCGATTCGAGCCGCGCGAGGCGGCCGAACTGTGCGCCTTCATCGCCGAGGCGCTGGCCCACGCCCACCAGGCGGGCGTGGTCCACCGCGACTTGAAGCCGAGCAACATCATGCTCGACGGCCATCGCCGGCCGCACGTGATGGATTTCGGTCTCGCCAAGCGCGAGGCGGGCGACGCCTCGCTGGCGGTCGAAGGGCAGCTTCTGGGCACGGTGCCCTACATGCCGCCCGAGCAGGCCAGCGGCAAGGCGCACCTGGCCGATCGCCGCAGCGACATTTATTCCTTGGGCGTGGTGCTCTACGAACTGTTGACCGGCAGTTGCCCTTTCCGCGGCTCGACCGAGTCGATCATTTATCAGATTCTCAATGACGAGCCGCTGCCGCCGCGCAAAGCGAACCCAGCGGTACCGCACGATTTGCAGATCATCTGCCTCAAGGCCCTTGCGAAATCTCCGGCGGACCGTTACGCGACCGCCGAAGACATAGCCGCCGACCTGCGTCACTTTCTGGCCGGCGAACCGATCAAGGCCCGGCGCAGCGGCCGGGTCGAACGCGCCTGGCGCTGGGCCAAGCGCAAGCCGGTCTTAGCGGGGGCTTATGCCGCCACCATCGTTGCGGTGCTGGCTCTGGGCCTTGCGGCGCGCGTCTACAGCTTGCTCCCCAAAACTCCCAGACTCCTGGTAGGAATCACCACCGATCCCCCAGGCGCCAGAGGCGTGTTCGTATCGCTTGACCCCGAGACGGGCGAGCCCAACCCCACCAACAAAGTTCGCTTCGCCACCACCCCAGCCAGGGTCCGGCTGCCAGCGGGCGAATACCTAGTGGTTGTGAAGAAAGAGGGCTTTGGCTTTCACGAGGTTTATCGAACCGTGCCAAAGTCGGCCGATGATGCGGGGGGGACACATCCGCATAATTATTGGACCAAATTATCTATCGCCGAGATCGATTTGCCGAAGATAAGGATTCCAGCAGATACCACCATTGTCTCAGGGATGACGCCGTTCAACGGGGGTCGGTTCCGTGTAGGCAGCAATCGGTTACAAGGAGTGCCGGAACACGAGCGAATAATGGCTCCATTTTGGCTGGATGTCACCGAGGTCACAGTAGCGGAATATAGCGCTTCCCATCAGGCGTCAGGCGTTCAAAACCAAATGAGCGCCACGCCGGCACCTGACGACCCGATCGTTTTTAGGACCTTTGACGAGGCGCGCGCTTTCGCCGAGGAATCAGGAAAGCGACTGCCCACGGAGTTCGAATACGAGTTCGCCGCGACCCGCGGCGGCGCCACGGAGTTCCCCTGGGGCAATCGCGCCGACAAAATGGAAAACTGGCAGTTTGGCCCAGTACGATCGACTTCCATCGACGTGTTGCCAAGCGAACCGCCGGTATTTGGTCTGTACTCCAATGTGGCGGAGTGGACGGAATCGAAAATGACCTCGTATCCGGGAGCGGTTTCTTTTTCACCGCAGCATAAAGAAAGGGCCGCATTATTGCGAGTCGTTCGCGGCATCGACAACAGGGCATTGCAAACCGCCCCTGCCCAATTTCCTGGTGGGGACTGGCCTGGCCCACGCGCGCGGCTTGGTCTCTATCCCGACTTGCAAAGTCGGGGTGTCGGATTCCGCTGCGCGCGCAGCCAGTTACCGCGATTCCTCGATTGAATCTCAATCAACTGATTGGATCGATGGAAACGACGTGAAAGTGTTTGTCTATTCCGCCGTCAGACATCCTGATCTTATGGTGTTTGTTGTCGTTTGACTCTGGGCCTTCGTACGTCGCGTAGACGAGATTGGCGCTGGTCGGTAGCGACTGAACCTGCACTCCCGTAAATGACGGCAGGTTCGGCTTAGAGGTAACGGGCAAGTCGATCTCGACACATCGAAATAGCCAAAGGCCGTTCTTCTGACAGATTAGGTAGTATTCGTTCCAGTCAACTACGTTCGGCCCTGGAGTGATGTAGAAATTATCGACGTAGGTCCACGGTCCAGTGATCTTATCGATGAGCGGGACGTCGTTCGCGCCGAATTTATGATGCGCAAAATCCTTACGGCTGCCGGTAAATGCGTTGCAGGTACCGCCGCAACTCTTGCAGATATCCGTCATATTTACGTTCTGAATTTGGTTCGACACGCAAACGTCGGCAGGGCTACAATTGGGCGGTGTTTGATCGGAACAAATCTGGCAGCGGTAGTAATAGTAGTAGTTCGTGCCGTCATACATGCAGTATTCGAAGAACTGCGGGCAATAGGATGTGTCGTACGCGCCCGCCGGTTTTTTGTGCGGGTGTTTTTTGCCAGCCGTCATTTTTGTCGTTGAAGCTTGTTTTCTCTTCGTCTTTGCCACGGTTCACCTTTTTAATGCGTTCGTGAGTTTTGACCCTCAAGGCGTTGGCGGCATTATAGTTTGCGGCGAACAGGCAAAGGAACGGGCGCGCTAGAAAAAATGGTTTTTTTCTAGAACTGGGCGCAGGCCACTCGCTTTGGGCTCAGCGGTGAGGGTATAGTAACAGGTTTCGCCGCGCGCAACCGGCTAGCCACTGAATAGTTTCATTTCCGTCGGACCAATTGCAGTAATCAATTGATTCCGCGGTGGCGTGCGCGACCGGAGAGCGGACTGGACTGCCGGGCACGGTGGGTGTACGATGGGATAACGAAGGAGGATCCCGCGATGAACAAAACCAACGCCCAGCGCGAGCTGAATGCCAGAGAAACCCGTATCAGCGTCCGCATCAAGCCGGCCCAGAAGGCACTGATTGCTCGCGCCGCCCGGCTCCGGCATACCACGCTTACCGACTTTGTGCTGGAGAATGCTCTGCAGGCCGCGAGCCAACTGCTCGCCGAGGAGAAGCGATTCGAGATGACGCCGGAGCAGTTCCGGCGGTTCTGCCGCGCGCTCGATGCGCCGCCCGCCAAGAATCTGAAAGCCATGCGGCGGCTCTTGAACGAGCCCAGCGCGCTCGATGAGTGAATTCAGCCCTGTTGCCCTTCTGGAATCCAACCACGACCGCACACAGTTCGACTGCGGTGTCGAGCCGCTGAACGCTTACCTCAAGCAATATGCGTTGCAAAACCAGAAGAAGGGCATCGTCCGCAACTATGTGATCTGCCGAGGCACGCGCGTCGTTGGCTATTATTCACTGGCCTACGGCTCTGTCGCCCAGACGAATGTTCCCGCGCAGCTCAGCAAGGGCATCGGCAAATATCCGATTCCGCTGATGATCTTGGCCCGCCTGGCCGTCGACGTGCGTGAAAAAGGCCAGGGGCTCGGCAAGGCACTACTCAAGGACGCCATCTTGCGCACGCTCCAGGCGGCTGAGATCGCGGGCTTAAAAGCGATTCTTGTGCATGCCAAGGACGAGGCCGCCCGGCAGTTCTACACCAAGCACGGCTTCCTCCAGTCGCCGGGCGATCCATTCCATCTGTTCTTCCCGCTCGACCCGCTCCGCAAGTAACAGCCTCGTCTACGGCCTTTCCAGCGTACTGTCAGGCCTTTTGGGCCTACTCGGCAAGCCGGATGTCTACGTCCCACCAGGCGATCCACGTCGGTGATTGCATGGTGCGGATTTGAACGTAGCGGGCGTGCAAATCGTTCGAGAAATCGTACTGAAGAGGCTGTCGGTCGTGGGTCTCGCCTTGAAAAGTGTGGATGAGCCTGGCCTTCGCGCGGTCGTCACCGATCGGCTCATCAGATATCCAGATCTCGTGTGTCGTTGCACCGGCGATGTCTTGGCAGGGAAGGAGCAGGAGTGTGGCGAGCCGAGCGGGAGCACCCAGATCCGCCTCGATCCAGGCAGGTGCGTAACTCCCCGAGTTCCAGTCCGTAGCGAGGTCGGCGTCAAATGCCTTGTCGGGCGTCTCCGTTTGCCAAGTGCCGCTGGCCCGCACGGTGACCGCGGCCCGGCGCGGAGCGGGTTCAATCTCGCAAATTCGCACCAGGCGAGTTGGCACGGTGAGCACGCCCAGCACGGTCTCGATTTTCAGATCGCTCCATTCCCCGGCGTTCACGGTCCCCGTCAACCGGTCGCCGTTGCGAAACCGGATGGTAGTGCTGGCGTGTTCGGAAGCAGATTCGATGGCTGCGATCTGTTCGAGTGGGACTGACAGGGCGCCGAGTGCCGTTTGCAAGGGGAGTTTTTTTAGATCTTTCGCCTCCCCTTTCAAACGAGAGCCGTCGCTCAGCTCAACCATCAGGCGGAAAACGTCTGTCTGGGCTTGGGAAGCGGATTCCATAGGCCCTGCTGCAAGCGCGCGGGCCGCGACAAACTTCTGGATTTCGCCGTCCTGCGCGGCATCCTTGGCAGCGGTGACGTTCAGCGCCATAGGAACGCGCAGATCTGCAAGTTTCAGCCGCTGACTGATCCAAAGGTCGACGCGCGTGGGCGCCGGCTCACCGATCGGTTCAAGGTCGACCGGCTCTGACGGCGCTTCACCCGCTTCATTCCTCTGAATTTTGGGGAGGAAGTTAGCACCGGTGTTCCAGACGTACAGAGACCAGTCGGCGGCAACGTCGAGCTCTTTCCATGGCGCGGCGGCCTGCTTTGGTCCGCGGTGAATGACGACTTCAAGTTTGCAGCGTTTAAACCCGCCGTAGGCATCGATGAATTGGTTGAATGCCTGCGCATCGCCAGCATAGAAGAACACGTCCTCCCAGTTGACCCAGTAACCGCCCACGGGCGACTGGCCTCCGATCGCTCCGGCCCGGAATTTGAGCTCTTCCGGCCCGTAGATGCCCCCCAAGCCATAGGCTTGCGAAGCAACAACAAACGTCACGGTTGCCAAAAGACCGATTGCGGCACATTGGCTCGGTCGAGGCAGTCGATTACTTTTCGATTTTGACTTCAAGGTTTTGACCTCCACGCAGATCGACGATTTTGGTCTGATCGGCGACCTGGATCTGATATTTTCCCGGCGGTGCGCCGGCAAACTCGAAGCGGCCCTGCTCGTCGGTGTTCATCCCGCCGCCCCAGGTCCCGACGCCGCCAAACGTGCCGGGCGCTTTTCCCTCCTGATTGAGCGACACCGCGGCGGCAGCCACGGGCTTACCAGCCTCAGTCACCGTGCCGCGGATCGTGCCGGTGCGGACCATTGCCACCTCAATCGGATCACCGGGCACCGACAATAAATCGCCCAGCGGCGTATGGTAATAGTGCTCCTTGCGATACGAAAGCTGTACAACACCGGTGGGCAGGTCGCGGAGCTCGAAATGTCCGTCGCGGTCGGTCTCGGCCTTGCGATACACGGCGCTGGCATAACCGCGTCCGTCGATGGCCAGCGCTGCGGTCGTACTGACAATGACACCGGCAAGCGGGTTTCCCGACGCGTCGAAGACGTTTCCAGACAGTGAAGCTGCCGGTGAAAGTTCGATGTCGATCAGGCGATAAACCGGATGATCGGCGGGTTGTTGCTCGATGGCCCTGCTGGCAAAGCCAGCGGCCCGGACCTGCAGGTTATGGGCCCCCGGATCGACCCCCGTCAACTCGTACTCACCGTCGCCGTTGGCCACGCCTTCAGCCAGCCGCTGTACCTCGTAACCTCCCAGTGGCTTGGCAACCGACTTCACGGCCTCGATCCGCGCACCGGCAATGGGTTTGCCCGTGTGCATGTCGGTCACACGCCCAACGAGCGTGCTGCCGCCTTCGAGCTTAACGGGTGCGGTCGACTGACGTTCGTCGCGCACGATGACACCCTCCGGCATCTTGACCTCGCTAAAATCGATGGCCCCCTGGCCGATGTAAAGATCGATGCGCGGAGGATCGACGGGCTGCCCGAACTCCTTCCGGTCGCTGAAGAAGGTGCCTCGCGTGTTGTACAAGCGGTGCCAGCTTTCCGGCCGCCAGACCGTAAAGGTCCAATCGACACGGGCTTCCGGCTGCAGCTCACGGGCCGGCTGCTCGTGGTTGCGAAGCCAGAAGCTTTCGTGCGGGCCGTCGTGAATCACGAGCTCGAGCTTGCGGCATTTGATTTGAGCGAACCGGCTCAGTGCCTCGTTGAAGGCGTGCGTGTCTTTTTCGCGATAAAGAAAGACGTACATGCCTCCGCCGAACGGCGGTCCTTCCCACCAACCAACGCGGGATTTCAGGTTCGCGACTTCCAGCGCACCGCTGGGCCAGCCGGCATCGTGAACCGGCTCGTTGCCAAAACCTCCCATAATGAGCGCTGCGCACTCCTGTGCCGCGGCGAAACTGACAGCGGTGGCCAGAGTCGCGGCGAGCGCGATAGTCCGAGATCTTTTTCGTTTGGCATGCATCTTCATGCAACGTTTCCCAGGTCAAACAGGCGACATCTTGCCCATGCCCTGTCACTTATGACGCACGAAGCCCCTGAAAAGTTTCATCTTAGCCGGACCATTTTACATATCGTCGGGGGTGTAAAGGGGAAGATGAACAGACGGGCCACCGAGTTGATCGCGCAGTTTGCGCAGGGCGCGGACCCAGCGCATGCGGACCGTGGCGGGCGAGCAACCGAGCTGCACAGCGATCGCTTCGTGGCTGAGTTGCTCGAAATGACGCAGCCGAATCAGTTGCTGGTCGTCGGGCGAGAGGCTTTCGATGGCCCTGGCCAGCAGCAGCGACGCTTCGTTCGTGGCCGCTTGTTCGGCTGGGGTTGGCCGGTCGCCGCCGGCCAAGGATTCGATCCGCGACTCCGTCAAGGCGAGCTCGCTTTGCAATCGCTCACTGCCGCGGCCACGCTTCTCCGTGCCCAAGCGCGAACGGCCCTGTTGCAAGACGACCCGCCGCAAGATCGCTCTTAGCCATGCCAGGCGTTCGGCTTGCGTCTTGCCGCGGAACCCACCCAGGCCCCGCCAGGCATCGAGCAGGGTTTGCTGAACGATGTCCGACGCCTCCACCCGGCCACGCAGACAGGCCGGCAGTTCACGCTCGGCGACGATCTTCAGCCACGGCCGTAGCGACCCCAACGACCAACTCGATGACAATTGGGCCTCTGCGCGAAGTACCTCGTCGGGCAACACTTCATCCGGCATGGGATTCTCGCCGCCCAAAGCGCCGGGCGATGAATTGCACAAAACTCCACAGCACCAGTCCCAGCGGAAGCAAGACAACCAGGAAAACGATCACGCCGGCCAGAAAGTCTTGCCAACCCAGGCGATAGTGGACGTCGTCGGCCGCCAGCAACGCCGGGATCCATTGCGCGGCCGCCGTCAGGCCCGCCGCCACAGCCACCGCCACGGCCAGGGGCCAGGCGCGCCGCTGCACGATGCTGCGCACGACGAACGCCGCAGCGGCGACGACCATTGTTCCTGAAATCAAAACGACGAACCAGGGCTCTTGGCCGCTTTGGCCGGCCGGCGCGACCTCAGTCAACATCGTGTTCCACGTCATCAAGCAAGCCAGCGCCGCCAAGGGCGCCAGCGACAACTGGGCCAACGAGAAACGGCGCTTGCGGACCAGCCAACTCATGCCCGCCAAGGGAATGACAAAGGCAAACAGGCTCTGCACGCCAACCCGTGTCATGCTCGCAATCAGGTCAGTCAGCGTCCGGTCTGAACTGTTCAGCGGCGACGCCATCGGTTTTCTCCACTGACGGGGATCGTGTCGCAATTTCGGAGACGGCTTCAACGTGGCGGCAATTGCCGGTGATGTCGGTTCTAACGCTTCAACAGGCGAATTAATCCGCACGCCGTCGCGCTGCTGGAGAACCAGGTGCGGCGTCGCGTCGTTCAGCAACAGCGTCGGCCCGGTGGCGACGAATGCCGGGCGGTCGTTGAGCTCGACCCGCGGAGCGGCGCAAACAAAGTTGCCCGTCGAGAGATCGAGCAGCGTGTCTGATTTGTCGGATCTGAGGACCATGTATTTCGGATTGGTCGTGGCAATCAGCGATGGGCGAGGGTCGACAGGCGGGAGCGCTCGCCGCCAAACGACCGCGTCGTCATTGCCACCATAACACGCGAGCGAGTCGCGTGTGAGAACAATTCGCCCAAAGCTCGCGGCATCGTCTGTGGCCCGGCACAGCCGGCCCTCGCGAACCTGAAGTCGCGAATGTTCGAGCGCGAGCTGTTCCGCCGCATCGATTGCAGGGATGAACACAGAGATGACCGCCTCCGCGTCGCCGACGCGATCGATCGATAACGAGAGCCCCGCGTCCCGAGGGAGATGGCCAAACCGCCGGGCAGCGCCCGCGTAAGCGCGTGAATCGAGCTCGTGCCCATCCGAGAGCTGCAAGAGACGCACGACAATCTTGTCCGATCCGCGCTTATCCATCAAGACGAGATGGGTTTGGCCCCCCTGGCTTGTCGCCAGTTCCATGAGCGGCCAAGGGGTCGTGAACGGCCAGTCGTGCGTCGCCATTTGAGTCTCGCAGGACCACAGCTCTTGGCCGTCACGACCTGAAATCGCCACCAGGCGGATGCCTTTGCCGAGGCTTTCGTCTGGCACGATACAGTCAGAGACACCATCGCCGTCGGCATCGGCGACAAGCATCCTCACGGGGCGTTGGGCGTCTGCAACCGGCCATAGGCCGCTCAAGACTCTCTTTTCCCAAGCGGTTTTGCCCGTGTCCAAAGCAACCTTCCGCAGGTGGAAGCCGGGAGTATTGGTGATCATGGGCAGCCGCCCGGCAGGGCCGGTCAGCAAGAAGGTGTTGTCGGAACCGTCTGCGCATGTCGCGGCGTCGTGCATGCCCCCCAGAGTTTGCTTTGCCAGCGTCGCCCGAACCCGGCCGCTCTCGGCGTCAAGGCAGGCCAATCGACAGGTCGAACTGACGACATCAAACGTCTGCACCAAAAGGCAGTCCTGGTTCGACCGCCGCAGGTGGCGGGCCACAGGCACCGTGCCGGTCGTCGCTTGCCGCCAGAGCACGCGGCCCGAAGGAACGTCGACGACGGCGATCCGACTCATGGCCCTGTCTTCGAGCAACACGCGCGGCGCGCCATGAGAGTTCCGCCAGCTTTCCAACACCCATTGATAGCCGGCCACAAGGAGTCCATTGCTGCGGGGTTCGATCCAGACGGCGGCCTCGCCGCCCAGTTCGTCAGGCCCCGGCCGCGCCAGATAAAAACCGCCGCCAGACCGCGACAGCCGCGTGAGGGCCGTCAAGCCGGGCGCCAACAGCGGCAGTTCATCCCGCGTGAGAGAGAACCTCACGGTCAGGCTGTCCAACAATCGCTCTCGGGGGTCGCCCCAGACGAGCGACGCTTCGACCACGCCCGGCGACGACAAGCACAAGTCGTCGATCTCCACCACCCGAGTGAATTGATCGACCTCGCCGATCTCCTGATGCGCCAACTTCAATCGCCGGCCGCTGTGCCCGCTCACTACGTCGATATAAATGCTCACGGACGCGCGCTGGCTGCGAATGGACTGCGCGTTGTCGCGTATCGCTTCGCCGTAAAGCGAAGCGATCGCCAGATCATCGACGCCGTCGGCATCGAGGTCGCCGACCAGGCAAACCCGTTCGGGCGACGCTTCGGCACAACGCACGCGAACGGCCGCATCCCAACAGTCGTCGCCCTTTTCGGCGTCGAGACAGCGGACCAGTTTGGCCCCGCGATCATCCGGCGCGGAAACCAAAATCTCGTCCATTCCATCGTGGTCGAGATCGGCGACGAAGGGGAAATCGGCTTGTTCGAAACCAGGCTCGGCCATGTTGGTGTCCGCCACGAGCGATTTGCTCCAGAGCGGGTTCGGATGCTCCGAATCGTACAAGGCCAGCCGTTCACCGACGAGCATGCCGTACGCCTTGTCGTCGAGATAATCGACCAGGATGCCTGGCTCGCGGCCCGCTCCGCGTCGAATCGTGCGCGGCGACGTCGCCAATACGGAGCCCGATGGGGCCAATGCAATCGGTTCGCGCCATCGTCCGCTGCCCAGATCCAACTTTCTGGCTTCGCTTGCCGCCGTGATCACGAGCGCGTGTTCGCCGTCATCAGACAGCTTGATTGGCGGTGTAACGGGCAACTGGCCAAGCGGCTGAGCGATCCAACGAACGCGGCGATCCGCTAGCAACATATTGCGCGTGACGTGCAGGCCGCCAAGACTGTTCTGCACCGACAGCGGTCGCACAGACCGCCATTCGTCGATCTCCCGCGAGCGGTACTCGAGTAAGCCGTCCAACGGCCAACGCGAACCGTTAACCGCGGTGATGGGAGGCGGCGCCGTCGTCCAAACCAGGTTGCCATCACGGCCGCTTAGCAACGAGATCTGCGGATAGACGACCTGCGGAGCGACGGCGGGCGGCGATCGAATCGCCATCGACACGACGAGTACGTCACAAATTCCATCGCCGGTCTGATCGCCCGCCGGCAACATCTGCAACACCGACGGCAACTGGACCTCTTTCTGGTCGGCGCCGATCCACGGCGGCGGAGCATCGCTCGGCAGACTGGCTTCGACGCGGCTGGCCCAGAGCAGGTTTCCGCGATGATCGAGCGCCGCGAGGATCGGTTCCAGCCTGGCGGCAACTACGAAGTCGAATTTACCGTCTCGATTCAGATCGACCGCCTCCGGCATCAACCGCTGCGGCTGGGCCAGATACGGCCGTCGAGCGAGGCGTTTTCCCGTGAAGGGGGCGTCGATTTGGTAAGTGAAGTCGACGTGTTTGAAAAGCTCGGCGGTCGTCGTGAGCTTGCCCAGTGGGAGCGGGGCGCGGTCGTCGCCTGGTTTGACTTGTGGTGCAGGCGTCCCGCCTGCGTTTTGTGGTGCAGGCGTCCCGCCTGCGTTTTCCAGGGCGGGCGGGACGCCCACACCACAACGAAAGCGCTCACGTCCACCCTCTGCGTAGACGGCGAGATACCGGTCGCTCAAGGTGCCAAGAAACAATTCGTCCGAACCGTCGGCCGAGTGGATCTCGCTGACCCACATGCCTTCGACGTCAACCGCGGTAGGCGCTGGGCGACGGTCGATGTAGCGCGGGGTGGCGGCATCGCGCGCGTCCAACTGCAAGCGGGCCCGTTCGCCGAACCGTCCGCGCGAGGCGAAGGCGATCTCGTAGTCGCCGGCTTCCAAATCAAGTGGCTGCCGCATGGGCAAGGCGACGGATGCGACTCCGTCGGCAGCATCGCCGTCGACCGGCGTTCGGCGGATGGCAGCCTCGATGGGACCGCCTGCGGAGGAAATCTGTACGTGCGCCCGGCGGCTGCTTTCGTAATATTGATACGACAAGGCCGCGGTGCCGACGACGGCGATGGTCACGGTCGCAGCCAGGGCGGCCAGCCGCACTCGACTGGCGTGGCGCGAAAGACGCCGGCGCCAGACGGTCCACGTCGGCAGGCCGAGGGCCGCAATCGGCCGCCCGTCGCGAAGCGCCTTGAGATCGCCAAGCAAGTCGGCCGCCGTGGCGTATCGATCGCGCGGCGACTTTTCGAGGCACTTGAGCAGCACCACTTCCAGGGCGCGCGGCAGACGCGGGTTGATCGAGCGCGGGGCGACAGGCTCCCGCTGCCGGATCTCTTCCAGCACGTCGAGCGGCGCCGTGCCGACAACCACGGCCCGCCCGGTCGCCAATTCGTACAGTGTGGCGCCCAAGCTGTAAAGGTCGCTACGGTGATCGACCGGTTCGTTGCCGCCGGCGACCTGCTCGGGGCTCATGTAGCGCGGAGTGCCGCACAAGGCGTGAGAAAGAGTGACCGTGGCGTCGACATCACGCCGCGCCACGCCAAAATCGGTCAGCCAGATCTGGCCGTCGACGTCTTGGAGGAAATTGGCGGGCTTGACGTCGCGATGGACGATCCCTTGTCGATGGGCATACATCAACGCCTCGGCCGCCACGATGCCGATCTCGACCACTCGTTGCCAGGGAATGCCTGCAGGGTGTCGCGCGAGCAACTGCGCGAGCGACTCGCCGTCGATTCGCGGCATGGCGTACCAGAGCGTGCCGGGAGCTTCGCCCGTGGCGTAGATCGGCACGATGTTTGGATGTTGCAGGCTTGCCGCGGTGGCCGCTTCGCGCGCGAACCGCTGGGCCGCCGCGCGATCGACGGTGCCCAGCGGCAGCAGCTTGAGTGCCACCACGCGGTCGAGTGAAATCTGGTGGGCCTCGTAGACGACGCCCATGCCGCCGCGTCCCAGCTCCTTGAGGACCAGAAAGTCGGGAACGCTGGGCAGATCGGCTTCCGCCAGGGCGGCCTCGACGGGCTCTCCGTCGAGCGACGCGAAGCCGGACGTATCGATCGCACCCACGACGTGGCACAACGGGCGCAGTTGCTGGGCCAATGCGGCGTCGCCGCCGGCTAATTCCAGCAAATCGGGCGTTTCACCGCAATTCCGACGGGCCTGCCATCGCTCGAGGATTTGCGCGATCCGCAAGTCAAACTCCGCATCTTCAGCGCGACTTGCAATTTCCGGCGGTTCCACTTGGCGTCTCCCTAAAACATTGTCGTCCCCAATGTCTTAGATGCCAAGTCTCGCGTTGCGCAACCGATAGATGACCGGATGATAGATTTCTACGAACTCGCGCCAGGCCTGTTGATCGGCCCGGTCGTGAAGCCGGAGAATCAGGCTGGCATGGGTTTCGGGCGATTCGGTCATAGGCATTGTCGTGGCTGGCGCGGGGCACGCTCGACTCTGGCTATTGTATTACACACACCCCACCGGCGAATCTGTCAGCTTGGCCCACTGGTCTGCACAAACGATCCAGTTTCCGCCCCAAAGCGAGGTGGAATTTCTGGATTTGTTCCGATACGCCCCCGCCGGGCTTGTCCCGGTGGAGCGGTGACTGACAGGCTA
>DASSFG010000288.1:0-8785 GCA_035694685.1 Pirellulales bacterium | reverse complement strand
AGGAGACACCCACACCCGCCGCCTGCCCGTGACGCCGCGTTGGATTGCGGTGCTGGAGATCGCGCTGGTTTGCGTCGTGTTTGCGATGCAAGCCGGCTGGCCGACACCCGACGTGAATGAACCGCACTACATCGGCAAGGCGCGGCATTACTGGGATCCCAGTTGGGCGGCGGACGATTTCTTTTTTCAGTCGGCCGATACGCACCTGGTTTTCTATCTCACGTGCGGCTGGATCACGCGTTGCCTCTCGCTCTCCGCGGCCGCCTGGGTCGGACGCACGATCACCTGGTTATTGATCGCCACGGCCTGGCAGCGGCTCTGTCAGGCCGTCGTCGGGCGTCCCGGCTGGGCGGCCTTTAGCGCGGCCCTGTTTCTGGCGTTCAACGTAGGCTGCCATCTGGCAGGAGAATGGGTGGTGGGAGGGTTTGAGGCCAAAGGACTGGCATACGCACTGGTGTTTGCGGCGCTCACGGCGTTCGTCGAGGGGCGTTGGAACCTGGCGTTTTTATTGCTCGGCGGCGCGTCGGCCTTTCACGTGCTGGTCGGTGGCTGGTCGGTCGTTGCTCTGGGGCTTTGCTGGATCATCTCGCACGATCGCCCTCCGCTGGGCCGGCTTTTGCCCGGCATTGTCGGCGGCGCTTTGCTCGCGGCGCCCGGAGTTGTACCGGCATTGGCTCTCAACTGGGGAGTCGAAAGTCAGATCGTGGCGGAGGCCAACGACATCTACGTCTTCCGCCGATTGCCGCATCACCTCGTGCCAAACTCGTTTCGCTGGCCGTTCATCGTGCGTTACCTCGCCATGCTCCTTGTTTGGCTCGCGCTGGCTTGGAAGGAGGACCAACCACTGCGAGTGCGGCATATCAACACGTTTACGGTTGCCGCGTTGGCGATCTCGCTCGCGGGAATGGTCTTGTCCGCGGTCATGACCAACGATCTCGAGTGGAAGGCCGCGGTCCTGCGGTACTATTGGTTTCGGCTCGCCGATGTCATCACGCCGGCCAGCGTGGCGCTGATGGCGGCAGCGAACCTTGCGGGCGGACAAAGTCCAAAGTCTAAAGTCCAAAGTCCAAAGTTTTGGTGGCGGGCCGGCGGATGGTTGACTGTTTGCACGGCTCTCGTCGTCTATGGGCGCGAGGACTATGCTGCGTGGCGCTTGTTTCAAAGCGTGCCGCGGGCCGACAAGTCGGACAAGGTATTGAGTCACGAAGCTTGGCGCGACGTCTGCCTCTGGATGGCGGAGAACACGCCACGCGACGCGCTGGCGATCACGCCGCGGATGGCCCAGAGCTTTACCTGGTACTCCGGCCGCGGGCAGGTGGTCTCGTGGAAAGACCTGCCGCAAGACGCCGAAGACGTCGTCCGCTGGTGGCAGCGGTTGGAGGATATTTATGGTATGCCACACCCCGAGTTTCAGGGCCGCTGGCATGAGTCGCTCGCCGAGCTTTCGCCGGAGCGGCTGCGCAGTCTGGGCCAGAAGTATCACGCTGATTATCTCGTTGTTGAAAGCGAGCCGCCGCTGGCCCTGCCGCGTTTGTATGGAAATGAGTTTTATGTGATTTATCGCTTAGAGAAATAGCCTGATGGACGAGGATTTGCCGAAGAAGCTTGCCGCCCGGCTGACCGCCGCACCTCCGCCAGGCAGGGCGGTGCAGCGAACGATGGAGCCCGGTCTGTGTTATGGGCGGCATTTTGGCCCGCCGACGTACCGGGCACGCGAGGCGGCGGTGATGGTGCTGCTCTATCCTCACGCCGGAGAGTGGCATTTGCCGCTGACGGTTCGACCGGCGACCTTGCCCGCTCATGCCGGGCAGATTAGCTTGCCGGGCGGGGCGATCGACGCCGGCGAGAGCGCCCCGCAGGCGGCGCTGCGGGAGTTCGAAGAAGAGCTCGGGGTGCCGCGGGACGAGATCGTGCTCGTCGGTGCGCTGTCGCCCATTTACGTCTTCGTGAGCGAATATCGCGTTACTCCTTGGGTGGGCGCAACGGCCTCGCGGCCCAGGTTCCGGCCCAGTCTGGCGGAAGTGAGCGAACTGCTCGAGGTGCCGCTGGAGCGCTTGCGCGACCCAGCCAATCGCGGCCGGCACGTGCGCCGCCAGCGCGGTATTGAGCTCAGCGTGCCGCACTTTCTTTGGGGAAGGCACCGCATCTGGGGTGCTACGGCCATGATTTTGAACGAATTGATTGCGGCGCTGGAAGGCGCCGGATGTTAGTGCGTTGGCCTTGCCCGTCATGCTCGGGGCCGCTATGATCTGCGGCCATTTCAAATTCTGGGCAAGTGTGCGCGCCCCGCAAGCCGTGCATTTGCCGTGAAAGGCGACAGGAAGTCGCCATGTTTCGCCATAGCGAAGGGAGTCGAGCGGGCCAATGCAATCGTCGGCCGTGGTAGCGTTGCGCACGATGATCATGATCGTGTGCCTGGTGGCGGTGCCCCTGGCCGCCGTGCTAGGCACGGCGCTGCCCAAGGTCGTCAAATCGGCCTTCGGACACACCGAAACGCGGCCGCCGATGCTCAACGCTGAGAGTGATTTCTCCGTGCGCGAAACCGCCCAAGTTGTACCAGTCGACAACGTCGAAACGGCCGTCGTAAAAGCGGTATCGAGCGTGCCCGGCACGCCGGTGGAGCAGCCACTCGAAGCGGCGCTTTTGCCGCGGGCCCGCATCGTCGGCGTGCGCAGCATGGATGACGGACTGTCAGCCGTGTCAAACGCCATCGTGTCCGAGCCACCGCCGACGGAGACGGCGCCCTTATGGAACCCGACGCCACGCACCGCCAGCACGCCGGGGGACCGTCCGATGACGACTCTTCGTACACCGTCGACCTTGCGGCAGACTGACGCGGAAATGTCAAGAAAATCGGGCGGCGCCGGCCGGCAAACTGCTTACGAAACACGTCAAAGGGCAAACCGCCGCGACGATGCGTTACAGAAGACGGTCTACTCGCCGCCCGTGCCGGGCGATGAAGAGCCGCTGCCAAGCGAGACTGCCGAGGGCGGCGTTCCGGCGGTCGACGGCCTGACGCCCGTCGAGCGTGTGTCGAATGGCGGCGTGCTGGCGGATGGCGAGCAGCGACTGCGCCAACTTGGCGCCGTCTATTACCGCCTGGAAATGTGGGGCAACGACGGGGCCTTCTACCGCTGTTCGTGCAGCGTTCCGCTTAGTGCCCGGGGCCGCGCGGTGCGACACTTCGAATCGATCGAAGCGGCGCCCTCACAGGCCATCGAGGCGGTAATCAAGCAGGTCGAAAGCTGGCGCGCCAAACGCGCGGGATCTTGAGGCACGCTCGTGCTGACACCGCACCGTGTTATATAATGCTTTACGGTGACGATTCGCAGTGGAGGGTCTGATGCATGGCCACTGGCTTAGAGATGTACGATGCACTGGTGAAAGTGGTAGCCGCGCGGCATAACGGCGCGCTGGCGGTCAACGAGTTTGATGCCGAAGATCTGACGAAACTAACGGCGGACGACCTGCGCTCCCGTGGCGTCGATGCCAAACAGGCCGATTGCATTGTGGCCGAGCTCGGCAGAGGAAGCCTGCGCGAACTTGGCAAATCCGTCGGCGTCGAAATAACGATTGAGGACCGTCAGCCAAATCTGATTCCCGGCGAAGGCATCCGGCGCTCAGCCGGTTCCCTCGCCGACGACGAGCAAACGATGGAAGAGATGTTCGAAGAGCTAGATCGAATTCGACATCCGGAGAGGTATGCGTGCTAGTAGGTATTGTTGCACAACGATGTTCGGCTGCTCGTAGGGTCGGACTGTCGTGCGCGAAATCCAGCTTTGGATACGAAAATCCTTGATGCCAGTTTTGTTCGCAGCGACCAAGACTTTTACTTGGCCCAGGCATTTATGCCTGGGTAACCAAGACCCAATCCCATTTTTTTCGCACATGACCGCGTCGAGGGCCGCCTACGGCGGACCTCGACGCGGTCATGTGCGGACGTTCGTGGCACCATCGCTACCCAGGCATAAATGCCTGGGCTAAGTAAAAGTTGGAATAAAAATCAGCTTTGGCAAACGTCGCTACGGCATCGAGAAACGCGGATTTCGCGCCGGCCCACCATGACCCACGCGTCAGCCATCCGACTTCAGGTGCCTAGTTCCTGACGCCTGACGCCTTCTGGTGCGCAGTGCGGGTCACGCGCTTCTAAGCTTACGTGCAATCTCCATCGGTATGGCCGTGGAGATTGGCTCGCCCTGGTCCATCCGGCAGCAGACGGCCGTGAGGCGGCCTTCCGCAACCTGCCGTTCGCCGTGCCGGAAAACGCAGTGATAGGTGACGCTCTTTTCACCGACGCGCTCAACATCCAGCTCGACGTCGAGCACGTCCTCAAAGCGGACGGCGCCCTGGAAATCGCATTTCGCCGACACGCGGGGCCAGCTTCGCACGCCCGCCGCATCGTGCACGACCACGCTCAGGCCGAGCGAGCGCAGGAACTCGTGCTCGACCTCTTCCATGTAGTTGAAGAAGACGGAGAAATGGACGATGCCGGCCGCGTCGGTATCGCGAAACTCGACGCGCCGTTGCGTGCGATAGCGGGCCAACGCGGTTCATTTCCCCTTCTCAAACGTCCCTTGGATTTCGACGTTCAGCAGACCCTTGTTGTCGGAAGGGTCGTAGTCGTACATCCGCATCCAGAGCCGGCCGGGCTTTTCGGGCGTCAGCTCGACCTCCTTGCCAATCATGAAAGGCTTGCTGTCCTCCGTGTCGCCCACACTGACAATTTTTCCCACCAGGCAGCCGAGATTGAAGTCTTTCAAGTCCTTTGGAATCTCCATCCCGTCGGCGTCGAGATCCTGCTTCATGGCGAAGGTCCAAGTTCCCTCGGCGTGGATCGTCAGGGGCCGGTCCGCCAGCACGTTAATGCCGGCGTCTTGCCAGCCCTCGGTGGCCTTGACCAAGACCTTCTTTCGTTCTTTGGTCAACTCCTCGCCGCGGATGCGCTCCAGTGCCTTTTGAGCCTCGGGATGATGCGGCACGACGCGCAGGATTTGCTCATAGCAAGAGCGGGCGCCTTCGATGTCGTTTTTACGCTCGTAATCCTTGGCCAGCTTGGCCGCGTCGATGACAAACTTCATCTGAATCTTCTGCAACTGCGGATCGGCGGCCAACTCCATCTTGTCGCCATCGGCGCTGGCCGAGGTGGGAGTCGCACCCGTGCCGTTGCGGTTATTCTTTCCTTTTTGTGCCGCCACGGCGGCAGCCGCCAGCGTGATGGTCAATGCGGCGATCGACAGTCCCGTCAGTGTTCGTTTCATAGTAGCCTCTCCCGCCTGTGTTCTGAGAATGGTGCGATGTGGCGCCGGCGCGCAGCCAAGATGGCGCCGGGGGATTGGGCAGCGACCGGCGGCTCACCCTCGTTTCCGCCCGGCGGTCGGTGACTTGCCGTCGTTCACGGGAGCGAAGAACCGCTGCTCCAACTGCCTTTTCCCGGAATCAGTATAATACTTTACCAGCTCAATTCGTAGTCCACGCGGAGAAAGTTGGCCCGCCCGGACGGCCTGATAGAGTTTGGCATGACGGCGTTGGTATTTCGCGGCGTCCGCCACGACATCGGCCGGTTCGCCTTCTCTGGCCAGCGCCTGGGCGGGTTCGTCGAGCAAAAAGTCCCAGGCATCGAGAAACTCGTTGCTGGCGCCGAACGCGAACTGGTCCAGCGTTTCGACCACGGCGGCGGCTTTGGCCGCCGATACCAGATCGGTTTCGGCATTCACCCGGGCCGCTTTCGCCAACGCCTCAGACAGCAGCGAGTTGCTCTTGGCGGCTTCGGCCAGCTTCAGCCGCAACGACTGAAACCAGTCGGGCGAGGGCACCAGCGTGCGGTTGGCCAACAGCCAGGCGAAATGGTCGAACACGCCTTCCTCAACTTCTCGCCGTGGATCGTACATCGGCTCGCGACGGCCCAGCAGCACCAGCTTTTGCGAAAACATGGCGCCGGTGGGCGAAATAAAGTCGTCGTCCATCGATAGCCCGAGCTTGGCCAGGTTCGCCAGCGTGTTGCCGCCCCGGGGGTGCTCGCGCACCGGAAAAAAGTCCTCACGCGGCGCCGTCGTTTGGAAGGCGCACAGCAGCAGCAGCCCTGCACAATACGTCTCGATTCTTTTGCCCGCCAGCGGCTGTCCCTTCAGTCCCATAATACCGTGCAGGCGAAAATTCAGGTCGAACAGCGATTCGTTGCCGATGACGTCGCGGGCCGCTTTGCCCAGCGCGGCGGCAACCTGCGGATCGGGATGGCGCAAAAAACAGTAGTGCAAGCTGCGTTGTACGTACGCTTCGACGTTGGCCGCCGGTATGTGGTTGCCGCGCTCCGGCAGATCGACGAGCACCATCCGCTCAATGCCGTCACGGCCGCGCGCCAGCGTCACCACGCCGACGTGCGTAAAGAGTCCGGGCGAAAGGTCGGTGAACTGGTTATAAGGCGAAGGGTTCCGCATCAAGAGAAAATCGCCCGGCTGCACCTCGTAGGTGCCGATGCGGCAGACTCCCTCGGTCAGTCCCTCCTGCTTCCGCGTATCGAGCCAGGCCAGTAGTTCGGCATGTCGCTTGGCCAGATCGGCCGAGAGGGCCGAGGCGGGGATGCGGGCCAGCGTCTCGTACATTGCGCCAGGGGTGATCGGCGGCGGCGGTAACGGCTCAATCGGATCGGGCCAGGGCTCCTGCGGCAATCCGATGCGGCGGATGGTCTCTGCCAAAGAAATTGTCAGGTCGGCCGCCGCATCTCGGGCGTTCATGGCCTGAGCCAGAAACGGCATGATCGCCGGCTCATCGACTTGCGTCGCCAACTTCAGCACCGCATCGCGTGTTGCCCGATCGACGCGTGGCAACTGGCCTTTCTCGTCGGGCGCGATCCAGAGTCGCGTGGCGAAGAACGCGCCCACCGAGCTTTTCTCCAGCGCGAAACGCTCGAGTAACCGCTGTCGGCCAGCAGGGTCTGCAATAAGTTTTGGTCCGGCGTTGTTGACCGCATCGACCTGGAGATATCTCAAGCGGCCCGAAAGGTCGATCAAGCGGCTGGTGGCGCTCAGGAAGGCGCAAATCGCCGCGTGCCGCTCAGGAGTCTCTTCCAATGACGCGAACTGTCGCCGCACGTCGAGCGTGGCGTCGAGCAATCGATCGACCTGGTTCTTGGCCGCGAGCAGGTGCGCCACGGCATCAAAAAGCTGCGGGCCGGTCTTGGCGTCGCGAAAACTCGCGATCTGTGCGGCCCACAGTTCAACGGCTTCAGCAGCCTTGTCGAGTGCCGCATTCGTCTCGGCCGAAAACCTGGCCGCATCCCGGGGCACGGCCTTTTCGAGTACCCGCAACCAACTTGTTAGCGCGTCGGCGGCATTTGCGGCAGGCGCCAGAGATTTTGCCTTGTTTGGCGCCGCTTGAGTGCCATTTGCCAGCAGCAGCAAGCACAGGCCGGCAAGGTAGGGCGGCGGAACATGAACGAGTCGTTGCAAGAAGGGCATTGGACGGCGGTTCCAAGAGTAATGAACTTGCTCCACTACCCTATACCTTCTCGCGCGGCGCAATGCCAGCGCCGGCTGCCCGCTTTTGACGATTCTGCCAGTCAGGTCGTTGGTATCGACGTGGGCCGGCCTTCCCAGGCCGAATCAACGCCACGAGGCAAGTAACCCAAAGTAACACGTCCACCAGCCCAAAGCGACGGCACGACGGAGCGTGCCTGCTACTTTACCCAAGCCTTGAATGACCTCGGCACAGCCGTTAACTTAGCCGCATGTCAACACAAAAACGCCAGCAACGGGTCGTGATTACCGATTTCCTCATCCATCCTCCGGAAACCGAGGAGCGCATTCTGGGCGACGTGGCCCGCGTCGAAGTGCTCTGCGCCGAGCACGAAGAACAGCTCGCCGGCCGGATCGAAGATGCCGACGCGCTGATGATCTATCACTGCTTGAAGTTTACCGCGCGGTCGATCGAACGGCTTACACGCTGCAAGCTGATCGTGCGTTGCGGGGTGGGGTATGACAACGTCGATTGGCGGTTTGCCCGCGAACGGGGAATCCCCGTTGCCAACGTGCCCGACTATGGAACCGAGGAAGTCGCCGACTCGGCGATCGGCCTGTTGCTGTCGATGACGCGGGGCATATCGATGTTGAATTCGCAGTTGCGCCACGGCGGCCTGGAATGGAGCTACCGTCATGCTGCGCCGTTGCGACGGCTGCGCGGGCGAGTACTGGGCATCGTCGGCCTGGGCCGCATCGGCTCAGCCGCTGCGCTGCGCGGCAAGGCGCTCGGCATGGATGTGATCTACTATGATCCCTATGCTCCGGACGGCCGCGATAAATCGCTAGGGGTGCGGCGAGTCGAGTCGCTGGAGGAGCTGCTTTCGCAATCCTATGCCGTGAGCCTGCACTGCCCTTTGACCGAGGAAACGCGGCGCTTGATTCGTTCCGAGACGATCGCCCACCTGCCTGACGGCGCCTATCTGGTGAACACGTCACGCGGCGCGGTGGTTGATACCAGTGTCATTCCCGAAGCGATTGTTTCGGGCAAACTGGCCGGCGCCGGGCTGGACGTGCTGCCTTTTGAACCGCCTGCCGAAGACGACCCGCTGGTGTTGGCGTGGCGCGACCCTCGGCATCCCGCACATCATCGTGTCATTCTCAATCCGCACACGGCGTTTTACAGCGAAGATGGCCTGCTCGATATGCGCATCAAAGGCGCCGAAGCCTGCCGCCGGGCACTCGCTGGGCTGCCGTTGCGAAACGTGGTAAATTAGACAACGATACAATCGTTTAACCGCAGGGCCAGCGGCCCGCGCGAGCTTAACCGTCGC
>DASSFG010000287.1:0-5211 GCA_035694685.1 Pirellulales bacterium | reverse complement strand
ACCTTGCTGTTGGGAATGGGCGAGCGGAACGTGTTGCTGCCGGTGCTGGCCGTGATTGTCGCCGTCAGCTCGGTCTATCTCACCGACATTAAGGGCTGGTTGCAGCTTAACACGTTCGTCGCCAACCTGGCGGGCATCATCGCCTTGGCGGTCACCTGGCGTGAATGGAACGAATACGCGGCGGAGGGTCAGCTTTTGTCGCTCGCCAATCTGCTGATCTACCTGCAATTTGTGTTGCTCTACCGCAAAAAGACGGTCCGCAACTATTGGCTCTTGCTGTTGCTAAGCCTGCTGCAAGTGGCGGTGGCGGCGGCGTTGAACATGAGCGTCTCGTTCGGCGTACTGCTGCCGGCCTATATGTTCGTCGGCCTGACGACGATGGCGCTATTCGTAATCCATCGCTGCCTGGCCGAGCACGAGGACGATCGGCTCGACTGGCAACGAGCGGCCACACCCAGCCGGTCGCCAGCCGAGGCGACGCGTCGCTGGCCCTTTGCCGGCCTGCCTCCGGCCTTTGCGGCAGTCGAATCGCCCGGCGCCGCGGCTAGCGGAATGGGTTGGAGCTTCTGGCGTCAAATGATCTGGCTGGGGTTGGCCACCTGCACCTTTGCCCTGATCTGGTTTCTGGGACTGCCCCGGCCCGGCAAGAAGACCCCCTGGCGACCGTCGGGAGTGGTGCCGTACAGCAGCGTCGGTTTTTCAGAAACGGTTTCGCTCGATCAGTTGGGTGAAGTTTATGAAAACCCCGAAGAAGTGATGCAGGTGAAGTTCTTCGAGCACGGGTCGTCGAAGCCCTACCGCGTCGGCGGCGACTCGGCCCTGTTTCGCGGCGGCGTACTTTACAACTATCAACACGGGCGATGGCACCCGGCCAGCAGTCTGCGGCGACATCCGGAAGGTTTTCGCCCCACGCCCGAAAGCAAGCTGCCGCGCGGCCGCCAGTTGGTGCGCGAAGAAGTCAGCCTGCAGGCACGTAGCGATACGGTGTTGTTCACCGTCGTGCCGGCCTATGAGGTGGGCGTGCAACATCTGAAATACGTGCCCGACAGCGAGCAGCTTTTGCGTCCGGACGAGCCTTCGAGGAAGTTTCCCTACACGCTCGTAACGGCCGCCTTCAAGGACCATCTTCCCATCGCCGCTTTTCCGGCCGGCGTGCAGCCCGACAAGGTGACGCTCAAAGCGGCCCTGGCGATGCCGGACGAGCGCGATGGCGTCGACCCCCTGGCAGGTTTGCGGGCAGACGCGGCCGAGTTTGGCTTGGCGGTCAATAGCAATCGGGCCGACGACACCGCCCGCGCTTTGGAAGTTTACCTCCGCGATTCAGGCGTCTTCCAGTACTCATTGCGCCAGCCGCGTCGTGCTTTGGGTGTCGATCCGGTCGAAGCGTTTGTCATGCAGCATCACAAAGGACACTGTGAGTATTTCGCCAGCGCCTTGGTATTAATGTTGCGCAGCGTCGGCATTCCGGCGCGTTTGGCCATCGGCTTCAAGGGCGGCGAATACAACAGCGTCGGCCGTTATTACCAGGTTCGCGAGCTGCACGCGCATGCCTGGGTGGAAGCCTACGTCGGCCCGCAGTCGCTGCCGCCGGCGCTGGCCGACGACCCTGTGGCAAAAGCCAATGGCGCTTGGCTCGTACTCGATCCGACGCCCGGCCGGACCGAAGAGGTGCTGTCCGATCGGTATGGCATGGGAGCCCTGAAGCGCTTGCTCGATCTGACGCAGCTTGTCTGGACGAACTACGTGTTGGGGCTCGATTCTCAACGCCAGCGAGAAGCCATTTATCAGCCGCTGCTCGACCGCCTGGAAGACGCCTTGCAAAGCATCACCGACGAAGACGCGCGCGAGCGGATTCGCCAGGCCCTCAGCGAACTGTTCGTGGAACGTTTGGGACTCTCGCACGGTTTGTTCAGTTGGCAGGGGATGACGGCGACCGTCGTTGGTTGCTTGCTGCTCGTCGGATTTTGGAAGCTGGCGGTCATCGTCTTCGCCTTCCTGCGTCGACGCCTGGTGTGGCGGCATTCTGGCCGATCTCGCCCCGTGCGGCACATCGAATTCTACGACCGGCTGGAGAGCTTATTGGCGCGGCACGGCATCTCTCGATCGCCGGGCCAGACGCAGCGCGAGTTTGCCTTGTCGACCGGTGGCTATCTGGCTGAATCGCCTGTGACCCAGCAGGCCGTCGCGCTGCCGCGACGCATCGTCGACGCCTTTTATTTCGTTCGCTTTGGGCAGCGACATCTGGACAACAACGAACTGCGGTCGGTAGAACAAGCCCTTTCCGATCTGGCCGCCGCACTCGACGAGCGGCACGCCAGGGTTCAGGGTTCAGGGTTCAGGGTTCAGGGTCCACGATGACAGTCAGGACTTTGTGCTGGCGGGAGATAGGAATGACGAATGACGAAATCCGAATGACGAAAGAAGCCCGAATGACGAAGCCCGAACGAGCAGGGAGTCATCGCCCTGGCCCGAATCCCGCAGAGGTCTGGTGAACTCGCGGCATTCGTCATTCGGATTTCGTCATTCTTTCGTCATTGGTCATTCGTCATTCGTCATTCCGCGAGACGCCGGCGCAAAGCACTGCGCTGCTGGTAGACGCCTTTAAAGGAGCAAGATGAAAATAGGTCTGGTAGGTTATCAAGGTTCGGGCAAAACGACGCTTTTTGAATGGCTGACCGGCATGGCCGCCGACCCGGCGTCGGCCCATACCGGGCAAAGTGCCATGGCCGCGGTGCCCGAGCCGCGGGTGAAGCTGCTGTGCGACATTTACCATCCCAAAAAGGTCACGCTGGCCTCGCTGGAGCTGGTCGATACGCCGGGATTGAGCCGCACGCACGAAGGCAACGCCGCCCGTCTGGCTATCATCCGCGAAGCAGGCTGCCTGGTGCTGGTGGTGGCGGCCTTTGGCGGCAGCGATCCGCTTACGGACCTGGCCAGCTTTCGCGAAGACCTGCTGCTGGCTGATCTGGAGATTGTCACCGGCCGCGTCGAGCGCTTGCGCGAGAGCGTCAAGAAGCCTCGTCCAAATCGCGAACAGGAGCTGGCCGAACTGGCCGCCTTGGAGCGTGTGCTGGCGGCCCTCGAGGCCGGCACTCCGCTCACCGCCGACAAAATGAGCGAAGAAGACGCCCGCGCCACGCGCAGCTTTCGGTTGATGTGGGAAAAGCCGATGCTGGTGATCGTCAACATCGCCGATGACGATGACCCGGCCCGCTTCAACCGCCCGGCAACCGCAGGCGAGCCGCAGATGCTGGCGGCGCGAGTCGGGCTGGAGCGGGAGCTGGAACGCATGGCCCCGTCCGACCGCGCCGAGTTCGAACAGGAACTGGGGCTCACCGGCTCGCGGCGAGACGAACTCTTGCGGGCGCTGCTCGACGCTTCCGGCCAGATGCTGTATTTCACCGCCGGCGAGAAAGAGGTCCGCACTTGGATGCTTCGCAAGGGCGGCACGGCGCTGGAAGCGGCTGACAACGTCCACAGCGACCTGGCCCGCGGCTTTATCCGCGCCGAAACGATGCAGGTCGACGACCTGGTGCGGCTCGGGAGCGAACGCGAAGTGAAGGCCGCCCATCTCATGCGGCAAGAGCCCAAAGACTACGTCATCCGCGACGGTGACATCCTGCACATCAAGTCGGGCATTTAGCTACTCGACAAACACCCACTCGGTCAGATCGCCGCAGTGGGTGCATTCGGCGAATGTCTTGCCGGCCTTGAAGTACTTGAGCACGGTCTTCGGCTGCACGGCCAACTTCAGGCCGCTCTTGCTTTCCGATATGCGAACCTTGTGGCAGGCGGCACACTTGTATTGCCCCGACTTGGGGACTTTGGCGCCGGGCACCAGCTCGTTGTCGTCGGCCTTGGGCGTTTCGTGCGGCGGTGCGTGCTGTACGGGCGGCGGCTCGGCCAACGCGTAACCGTCCACGCCCGACGATTCGGCAATGACCGGCAATGACGACGGCCCGCCGGGATTGACCAGCGTCAAGGCATCGAACATCTGGCTGTCGCTGATCTGATAGCTTTGCGCCTCCTGTGGGACGTCGGCCAACAAGTTGTCGGGCACGTGTACCCGATCGCCAAAGCGCTTCACCAACTGCGGCCAGAATTTTTGCGGCACGTCGTGTTTGCCAAAGTAAATTTCGCGCACCGCATAACTCTTGCCGCACTTTTTGCAGCCGCGCGTGCCTTGCCAATCTGCGTCTGCGCCGTCGGCCAGCGATTTCAGCCGGTCGTCGAGCCCCTCTTTTTCGTATACGCTTCCGCAACCGCAAGCCCAGAACCGGCAGCGGGAGACGCCGAGCGTCTTCATCTCGCGGCGAAAGGTGGCAATTGCCGAGGAGCGCACCGAGGCGTCTTTGCTGCCCAGGCCGCGCCGCAGTCGCGATACGAAAGCCGCACACGCGGGTTCCACCTTTTCCAACGCCACGGCCGATTTCTCGCGGATTAACGGCTCATCGTCGTCCAACCGCTCGACCAAGGCGTCGACCGCTGCGCGAGCGGCTGGACCGATCCTCTCCAGACAGGTAACCGCCCAGTGTCGCAGAAGCACGTGCTCGGCCCCCAGCCGCTCGATAATCACCGAAAGCTCGGCGCCCGCTTCGGGTCCGATGTGCGACAGTACTTCGGCGGCGTGCTTGCGTGCCGCCGGGTCGTCGACCTGCAGCAGGTCGAGCCAATCGGCCACACGCTTGCCTTCGTAGGAAGGCGGCGCCGTTGCCGCAGCGGCCTTTGGCGACGGCGCCGATTGGTTTGCGACTGCGGCAGGCGCTGGTGGCGCAGCCGAGGCGGCCGGTTTTTCGCCGGCCCTGGGAATGGTGAGCGGCTGCCCGCAGACAGGGCACTTTGTTTTCAGGCCGGCGTGCTCATCTTTCGCCTGAAACTTCTTGCCGCATTGGCAAACGACGGGAATCGACATGGGAGTGGCCTCGGGCGTTTTCCCACGCTGGCGTGGGACCAATCGACAAAGCCTCGCTCCGTTCCGTGACCAACGGCTTCCATTGTAGGCGACCACTAGCGCAAATGCGAGCTTATTTGCCACTGATGCGTCCGGACACATCCGCTTTCCACTAAGCTGCCCCTAGCCCGGATTATTCACCAGGTGATCGCCGCGGACGCGGCGGCCGACGCCGCGAGGCACAGGGATGCTGCTTGGTCGTCAGAGGGGTCGCCGGCCGACACCGCCCCCTCTCCCCCAGCTCGAATGAGTCGCGCCGG
>DASSFG010000286.1:0-5591 GCA_035694685.1 Pirellulales bacterium | reverse complement strand
GGTCGTCGACAAGCTGCTCGAATCGCCGCAGTTCGGCGAGAAGTGGGGCAGGCACTGGCTCGACGTGGCCCGCTACGGCGAATCGGCCGGCAAAGACCGCAACGCGCCTTTCAAGTATGCCTGGCGCTACCGCGACTACGTCATCGACTCGTTCAACGCCGACAAGCCCTACGATCGTTTCATCGTCGAGCAGTTGGCGGGCGACCTGCTGCCGGCCAAAACGACCGCCGAGCGAAACGCGTTGGCCATCGCCACCGGCTTCTTGGCCATCGGCCCAAAGGGGCTGAACGAGAAGAACGCCGAGCAATATCGCATGGACGTTGTCGACGACCAGATTGACGCCACCACGCGCGGCATGCTGGCGCTGACGGTGGCGTGTGCCCGTTGCCATGACCACAAGTTCGATCCAATACCGACGACCGACTATTATGCGCTGGCCGGCATCTTTCGCAGCACCGAGACGCTGGCCGGGGTGGTCCCCAATAAGAACAAAGATTTTCTCAGCGACAAGGCGCTGTTGACGCTGGCCGACCCCAGCGTGCCAGACCGTGCAACGGTCGCCCAAGCCAAGAGGCAACTTGCCGAACGAGCGGAGAAGGCGCGGCTGCAAGCTGAATTGGCGACACTGCGTGAGCAAGGCAAGAAGCTGGCCGGCATGCTCAAAGGTCAGCCAAAGAAGGGCAAGCGCAAGACGGCGTTCGCGGCCGGCGCGGGCATGCAGGCCAAACTGTTGCGCGGCCGCATCGAACAGATCCAGGCCCGCCTGGCCCAGTTGGATGGCGCAGCGGACACATCGGGCGAAAAAGCGATGGGCGTGCGCGACGCCGCCTCGCCGGAAAACTGCTCAGTGCTTAACCGTGGCGAGGTGAAAGACCCTGGGCCGGTCGTCACCCGCGGCGTCGTCACCGTGCTGCGCACGCCGCAAGCCATCCGCATGAACCCGGCCCACAGCGGCCGGCTGGAAATGGCTCACTGGATTGCCAGTCCTGACAACCCTCTGACGGCGCGGGTGATGGTCAATCGCGTCTGGCAGCATCTGTTCGGCACGGGCATCGTGCCCACCACCGACAACTTCGGGGCGTTGGGCGAGGAACCGACCCACCCGGAATTGCTCGACACGCTGGCCGTCGAATTCATGAAGGAGGGCTTGTCGGTGAAGCGGCTGATTCGTTCGCTCGTGCTCAGCCGCACGTACTGTCTGAGCAGCCAGCACGATGAAAAGAACTATGCGGTCGATCCGTCAAATAAGCTCTTGTGGCGGATGGAGCGCCGCCGGCTTGACGCGGAGGAGATTCGCGACGCCATCTTGGCGGCCAGTGGTCAGCTCGATCTGAGCCGCCCGCAAGGTTCGCCCGTGATGCAGATGAATGGCGACGGCAAGAATGAGAAAATGAAAGAAACCTTGTTGGAGCTTTCCAACCATCGGGCGGTTTATCTGCCGATGTATCGCGGCAACGTGCCCGAGGCGTTGAGCGTATTCGACATGGCCGACCCGAGCCTGATCGTCGGCAAGCGCGAAGTGACGACCGTGGCCACGCAGGCGTTGTTCTTGATGAACAGTCCGTTCGTGCTCAAGCAGTCGTTCGAGATGGCCCGGCGGCTGCTGGGCCGAAACGACTTGAACGACTCGACGCGCATCGACCTGGCCTACCGGCTGGCGTTCGGCCGCTTGCCGTCCACGAATGAAAAGTCGCGCATTGAGAAGTTTTTGAAAGATTATCGGCTGGCCTGGGAAAGAGAAGGCGAAAAGGAGCCGGGACGATTGGCCGCCTGGTCGACCGTTTGCCAGACTTTGTTTGCCAGCGGCGAATTTCGGTACGTGTATTAGGCAGGTGTGAAGCGTGTGGAGCGAGCGCAGGCCCCATCACGCAGAATGACGAATGCCAAATGACGAATGACGAAAGAATGACGAAATCCGAATGTCGAATGTCTGCCGTTTAAACAAGGAAAAGAATATGTGGCCCTTATACGCCGCCCGTCCGTTTTCGCGCCGCGACTTCTTGCAAACGGCGTCGTGCGGCTTTGGCTTCTTGGCCTTGGCGAGCTTGTGCAGCGAACAGGCGTCCGCCGAATCGTCAAACCCGCTGGCGCCCAAGGCGCCGCACTTCACGCCACGGGCGAAACGCGTGATTTTCCTGTTCATGCAAGGCGCCCCATCGCACGTCGACACGTTCGACTACAAGCCGCAGCTTGCCAAGGACGACGGCAAACCCGCGCCCGGCAAAGGCAACCGCAAGTTGCTCAAGTCGCCGTTCACTTTCAATCAGCATGGCAAGAGCGGCCTGTGGCTGCCCGAGATTTTCCCGGAGCTTGCCAAACATGCCGACGACCTCTGCTTGCTGAACAGCTTGAACACCGACCTGCCGAACCATCCGCAGGCCAGCGTCGAGATGCACACCGGCAACTTCCGGCAAACGCGGCCCTCGATGGGCGCCTGGGCGTTGTATGGCCTGGGCACGGAGAACCAGGAGCTGCCGGGGTTCATCACCATCAATCCGCCCGGCGGTGCGGGCGGGGCCGTGAACTACGGCAGCGCTTTTCTGCCGGCCGCCTATCAAGGCACCAAGATCGGCGGCGACGGCGGCAAGCGCCGGACGGAATCCCTCTCGAACTTGCAAAACCCCAAGCTCACCGCCGATCTGCAGCGAAAACAGCTCGACTTGTTGCAGGATTTGAACCGCGAGCGGCTCGAGAAAGACCAGGTAAACAACGAGCTGGAAGGTGTGATTGAGTCTTACGAACTGGCCTTCCGCATGGAGGGCGCCGTGCCGCAGGTGATGGATTACAGCAATGAGTCGCAATCGACGCTGGCCGCTTACGGCATCGGCGAAAAAGGGACCGACGCGTTTGGCAAACAGTGTTTGTTGGCCCGGCGGTTCGCTGAGGCGGGCGTGCGGTTCATCGAACTCTCGATGGGCGGTTGGGACCAGCACAAAGACCTGAAGGCAAAACTGACGTCGAACGCGCACGCCATCGACAAGCCGATGGCCGCGTTGCTTGCCGATCTGAAGCAGCGCGCCATGCTCAAAGATACTTTGGTGGTGTGGGGCGGCGAGTTCGGCCGCACGCCGGGCGCCCAGAATGCAAACGGCCGCGACCACAACGCCAAGGGCTTTTCGATGTGGATGGCGGGCGGCGGCGCAAAGGGCGGTTTCCGTTACGGCGCGACCGACGAGTACGGCATCGAGGCCGTCAAGGATCCGATGCACGTCCACGACCTGCACGCCACCATGCTCTACCTGCTCGGCCTGGACCACGAGCGGCTCACCTTCCGCTACAGCGGACGCGACTTCAAGCTCACCGACACCGCCGGAGTCGTGGCCAAGGGAGTGCTTGCCTGACAGCGCGGGAGCAGTGATTTGTCAACCATGCATCAACGGATGGCCGTTGGAGTAGGGGGTAGGGTGGGACGAGCGAAGCGAGTCCCACCAGGAGCATCCATAATGGCGGGACTCCGGGCGCCCTCTGGGTGGCTCGTACCACCCTAGGTGATCTAGGCAGCAGTTACACCGGCCGCGGCATTTCGAAGAGGTCCGTCGTGCGGCAATACCAATCGGCCCCGAGCCGGGCAATGGTTTGCAGCTTGCGCGGATCGACACGGCCGTCGGGGCCCAGCAAGCGGTCTTCCACGTGCATCAAGATTACTTCGCCGATCACCAAGTTGGCGGACATCGGCCCGTCGCCGACCGGCACGACTTGACGCAGGCGGCATTCGAGGTGTACCGACGACTCTGCCACCCGCGGCGGCTTGACCTTGACGGCGGGCACGAGCGTCAATTGCGCCAACTCAGCCTCGCTCTCACCGTAAGGCAATTCGCTGGAGGTGAGGTTGACCTGGTTGGCCAACGAAGCCACCGCCGCATTCAGCACAAATTCGCCCGTCGCCTCCACGTTCAAGAGCGTGTCCTTCTTCGATCCGTCACGGCGCAAAGTGGGCGAAAAGACGACGGCCGGAGGGTTCGCGCCAAAGGCGTTGAAGAAGCTGAAGGGCGCCAGGTTGACGCGGCCCTGAGCATCGATGGAAGTAACCCAAGCGATCGGCCGCGGCGTTACCACGTCGGTCAGCAGACGATAAACATCGAGCGGGCGAGCAGTGGCGACGTCGAGGATCATGACTCTGTTGTGTCTGTCAGATTCCGAGTGATGGACGCCGGCGTTCACGTAGGGTGGGACGAGCGAAGCGAGTCCCACCAAACAGCCGGCCGAAAAGGTGGGACTCGCTTCGCTCGTCCCACCCTACCCCAACGTCCATCTGTCGATACATGGTTGACAAATCACCAGCCTAGCGGAAAACCTGCCGATGGGCGAGCGGCCGGATCTCCGACGTGTGCGGAAGTTATTCGTCGTCTGCTGCTGGCGTCGATTTCTCGATCTTCGTGGCTTCGGCGCGGTCCTTGCGCAAATCGACCCGCAGGCGGCTGAAGGCCGAAAGATAGACGTTCGCGACGCCCATCACCACGAAGGTCGCCAGCGCAAAGCCGCGCCAATCGCCAAAATAAAGCGAGTAATCGGCAATCCACACAATTACCAGCGAGACCCAAAACGAAAGGCAAAAATCGCAGGTCGGCACGTAACAGAGCTTACAAAGGAGGAAGTACCGTAGGCGTTGGGGGAAGGGCGCCTCACGACGCTCGGAATACAGTCCGCCGTAATGCTGATTTCGCGCGGCGCAAAACTCTCGCGGTTGCCGAAAAATTTCTTCGGTGGTAAACGCCCGCACGATGATGGCGACGGGCACCGCTAAAGACCAAAATAACATGCTCAGCTTGCTTGCGGATGGTATGGCGCATTTGTGTGCTTACGTCGCAACTGCTCGGTAGTGTGGCAATTTTAGTGCCGCAGTTTATCGGTCTCGAAGACTGCTGAAGATACCCTCGGCGAGGTCGCGTCGGTGCAGCAGCGCCTCGAGCTCGACCTTGTTCCCTCCCATCAGCACGTCGGTGCAGAGGCTGCCAACCGTGTCACGAACGTCTGGAAAGGCCCGTTGCAAGGTCACCAGCGATTCCCTTTCCGATGGTGCCAGCTCAATTCTGGTAAGGGCGCCTACGCCCACCGCGAAAAACTCCAGCAACTTATCGCCGATGCCAAGATAATTAACGTGGCGCAAAGGGAGCATTCCCCGCAGCCACGCGTAAATCATCAGGTCGGGCGGGTCCAAATCGCCGAGGAACCACACGGCAACAGCATCTGATAGGCTGCCGAGCAAATGCACGTCGTCGGCATTTGGCAACCCGGACCCGCCAATCATCGCCACGCCGTTCGTGAGCGCCTCATCGGTATCCGCGGCCAACGCTGCCACGAAATGCGGCTTGGTCGTGAGCATCAGGTGAGCACAGCCCTTACGAGGCCAAATGACCGAATAAGGGGCCGATCGTGGATGTAAACCGAATTCGCCATCGCCGTCGTGGCTCGCGAAGAATTCTTCGATCACTTGGATATCATTAGCCATCGCGCGCTTCTCCGTCAGGTGTGGCAGAATCATCGAGCTAGACTTATGCTAACGCCGCCAGCCCATCAAGCAGCCGGCCAAGCAGGTGGGACTCGCTTCGCTCGTCCCACCCTACATGTCGTCAGCAACTCACTGTCAAGAC
>DASSFG010000285.1:0-11727 GCA_035694685.1 Pirellulales bacterium | reverse complement strand
GTCGAAGCCGGCCAGCTTCTGCCCCAGCCACCTTTACCGCGCTTGAGGTTGGTAGATTATTTTCGGCGGGCTGCCAAAAGTCGATGCGCTATTTCGCCGTCGATGAGGCGAGCTTGCCCGCGGGATTCAAACCGGCCGCTTTCCAGACGGCATCGAGCCTTTCACCTGTGAGCTTGACGATCTGGTCGCGACGCATGGCCGAGAGATTGCTGCCCGGTACCGGCGTGACCGGTCCGTCGTAGCCAAGCTCGCCAAGCCTTCGGAGGAGTCCGGCACAATCGATCGCGCCGGTCTCGCCCGGCAATCGCCTAGACTCGGGCTGCCGTGGCTCGGACTGGTCGCGGTCGGCGTCCGAGAGAGAAACAGCTACCACCTGGCCGCGCGTCAGCTTGCCGCGGGCCTCGTCAAGCGAGGCGCCCGAAGCCCAAACTTGCCATACGTCGAGCCATAGCCCGATGTTGTCGGAGTGGACCGTGCTCAACAGCACCAACAGCGCATCGAGATCGCGCACGAACTCAAAAGTCTTGCCTTCGCGTGCAGCCGGCGACGGATCGAAGCCGACTCCAAGTTGGAGTCCATGTTCCGCCAATGCCTTGCCTAACTGCGTCAACCGCTGTCCATAAAACTCGAAGTTTTGATGGTAGGGACGCTCGTCGTTGGCCGGCGCGACGACAGCCAGGGTGCGGCGGGCACCGAGCGACGCAGCGAGACCCGCCAGTTCGGCAAGCTTGCTCAACTCGGCATCGAACCCGGCTTCGCCTTGCCAGTCAATGGGCAAGGGAAACGTGCCGATCTTCAGCTTGGCGCTATCGAGAAGTCGTCGCGCTTTGGGCAGCCCATAGGTCTTCACCTCTTTGGCGAAGTCGGCGAGGTCTACGTCGATGCTGCGAAATCCGAACGACAGCGCCAATTCCACCGTCTCGCTTTGAGTGGCCGACAGGCCCAGCGCTATGGCATCCAGATTCTTGAACATCGACGTACTCCGGGGCGAAACTTAGCGTAAACCGTGCATTATGCCAGAGCATGGCCGACACTCAAAGAGGGCCGCCACAGATATCGCCGATGCTGAACTGCTTCTAACTCGCCCGGGCGACGATTAAACTGGCGGCTTGCACCTCTCGGGGAGTTCGAGGTAGATCTTGCCAGCGTCTTCCAACTACGAACCGGCCTTGCGGCATCGCGCCAGAGCTCTCGACGTTTGGCTGATCGTGACGGCTACTTGGTATTTGACCGGCCTACTTGCCGGCGGAGGGTTCTGCTTCGGCTTTTACCTGGTACGGCCGGCACCGGGCATCATCCCAGAACATCGCGAGTTCCTCGACGCGGTCAATTGGATGGACGGGAAATGGTACAAGCAGATCGCTACCGAAGGCTATGATTACGACCCGAAAGCGCGGTCTAACGTCGCGTTCTTTCCCGTCTATCCGCTCCTGAGCCGCGCCGTGATGGCCGTTACCGGTCTGCCGGCGGAAACGGCGCTGCTCATCGTCTCGAATGTTTCGTTCTTGGCCGCCCTCGGCGTGCTCGCGCTCTACGTACGTGGCCGCGCGCCGGCAGCAGGCGCCGCCGGTAGCGTCGCATCCGTCCGTGATGCGTGCCACCGGGAAGCGGCCACCGACCAGTCTATCCTGCGGGGCGCGACTTGCGGACCGGCCGACTGCGTGCTTCTGGCGGCCACGATTTTCCCGATAGGTTGCTTCTTTCGTCTTGCTTACAGTGAATCTACGTTTTTGTTTCTATCCGTGCTGGCCATGTTTGCGATGCAGCGCCATTGGTCGCCGTGGTTCATCGCGCTCCTCGTGGGGCTGGGGACCGCCACGCGTCCTGTGGGCGTGGCTCTCGTGGCCCCCTTCGCCATTTATCTTTTCCGCACGGCTTGCATTTCGTCATTCGTTTACCTTCCTTTTGCGTGCTGGGGCCTACTGACATTTATGGCTTACCAGCGGTACGCCTTCGGCGACGCCTTGGCGGTCTTCAAGGCGCACAGCCGCTGGCACATCCGCGCCGACGTGCCGTTCGCAGAAAAGGCGGCCGCGCTCGCGACGCTCGAGCCGATTCGTTCAGTCTATGACAGCGGTTCTCCCGCTTTTTGGGCGTCGTTTGACGCCCACGGCATTCCTTGGTTCAGCCTGCAATTCGCGAACCCGCTATTCTTTCTCGGCAGCGTCGGTTTGATCGCGATCGGCGCCTGGCCTCGTCGTTCGCCCTCACTCTGCGGGAAGCCTGACGAGGAACGTCCTGTATCGCGGGCTAGCTGGCTGTCGCTGGAAGAAATTTCGTTTTCGGCGCTGGTGCTGTTAATTCCATACTGCACGCGCGGCTACGAAATGGGGATGGGTTCGATGGGCCGTTTCACGGCCGTCGCATTCCCAATCTACCTCGTGATGGGCGCTCTGCTGAGACGGCTGCCGCCCTCGTTGCTGGCTGGCATTGCCGCGCTTTCGGGCTTCCTGCTGGCTGCCTATACCGCGCTCTACGCCGCACGGTATGTGGTCTTTTAACGACGGCCCGCCAATCGCAAGGGGCGTCCGCGCTTGGCAAGTTGAATCTCCCTGCCGTCTTTACTAAGATAGCAACATCTAGTCCCCTAGGGGCAGAACATTATGAAACGAGGGTTGGACGTCGGTCTGGTGCGCCGCCTGCGCGGCGTGTTGCGTTTGGCAGAAGCCGCGGCCGAGGCCGAGGCAAGCGAGGTGGATCACTGGCAGTATGCGGTGCCTGTTGACGTGCTGCGGCGCCAGGCCGGGCTAACCGACGCCGATTTGCGGTGGCTCGTCAACGAAGGGTTCGCCGAACACCGCGTCGAAACGACCAGACCGAGCGCGAAGAAGCGCTCGTTTCGGTCCTCTGGGCTGTTCAGCGCGGCTGCTCGCGTCGGCTGTGTTTTGTCGCCGGCTGGGGCGCGCCTGGCAACCAAAATTTGCGACGTAATCAGCGCTCGTGGATCGGCTGGCTTTTTGAAGCCCGAATGGGATCCGGCGACAGGCGACTGGACGTGGGACCGCGCGCTGGTGAAGCGGCTGCCGGTAAACGCCGACGCGCAGCGCAAAATTCTCGACCAATGCCACAAGGTGGAATGGGCCGAGGAGATCGAGAGTCCGTTCGCCGACATGCCGCCGAAGCGGCGCAGCCGCCACCTTAGTCGCGTGCTGAACCATTTGAACAACGGCCAGCGCGATGCGCGCATTCATTTTTCCGCGGTCAAAAAAGGGCGGTGCTTCCGCTGGCAAATCATCGATCGCGGATAACGGTCGGACGCGCCCCTGCGCGCCACGCGGATAACTGGGGCGCGTTGGCGGCAGAAAAAAGCTTGCATAGTGCTCTCAGAGGCTTTAACCTCACACGTCGTGCTTGCTGCTGGCTTGGAACGGTCGCGGCGAGCGAGACACGGGCGTTCCATTACGCCCGGGAAACGAGAAGAGCGCCTTTGGTCGCCAAGCAACGGCCAGGAGGTCTCTATGCATCGTCGCGATATCTCGTACGTCGGTGAAGCGAGCTCACGCCAGAAGTGTCGCCGTGGCTTGCTGACCGTGAATGCGGCGCTCTATCTCGTTGGCGCATTGCTGCTGTTCGCCGGGGCGAACCTCGGAACTTTCCTCGCTTTGGACTTTAGCGCTTCCAAAGCCCAAATCAATCCACCTGACCGCGCTCTTCACGTCGCCGGTTCCGACCTGGACATTGGCGAGGTCTGGCTACAAGACGGCTTCGAATGGCATGTTCCAATCCGAAATACGACGGACAGGCGAATCGTGCTGAAACAAATCAGGGCGTCATGCACCTGTACTTCGGTGTCGCCTGACTCCGGCAGCGTCGAAGGCGATGGCACATTGGATGTGATCCTCAAGCTGAACCTTGCGCCGAAGAACGCTCAGCAGGCCGCCGCCGAAACGCCGCGGCTATTCGCCGCCGATTTGATCGTCAAGGCCACGGGGGAAACGGATCCTTATTTGTGGCGCATTCACGGCGTTGTGAAAAGTCCTCTGTCGTTCAATCCCATCTCTCTCGATTTCGGCGAGATCGTGGCTGGTTCCGACGCCAGTGAAACCCGCACGTTGAAAGTCGAGGCGAAACACGACCTCACTGGCTTAGAAGCGCGTTGCCATAGCGATGACTTCTCCGTGCGCGTTGAGCAAGTTGCCTCGCGCCGGTGGAACGTTCACGTGACGCCCAGTCGCGCAATTGCACCGGGACGCTTTGACACCTTCGTTTTTCTCGCCGCGCCAATGGGCAAGGACGAGAACCTCCCGGAGATCCCCGTGCAAATGAACGGCATGGTGCTGAACGAGGTACATCTTACCCCGTCGTCAGTGTTTTTCGGCGGCCGCTCGTCGGCGAGTGTTGACGTGAGACTGTCGACACGTGCCGGCAGGCGGATCAGCAAAGTGGAGATGCATCCCAACCTCCCCGAGGGCGTGCGCATTGTTCGCGGGGAAGATGCGCAGGCGGGCACGGCCGATTTTCGCGTCGAGTGCTACAAACGCGGAGCGCGCACGGCCCTGGGCGACGTTCGCTTCGCTATATCAGTAGAGCGCGACGATGACCCGGTGCTCGAGTCGCTACCGATAGTGGTGCAAGGGCAAAGATAATGCGGCAACGACTGAAAAGATGCCACTGTTCAGGCGGAAATTTGTCTCATTCAACCGATATTCTGAAAGGAAGGTAATGCCATGACCCGTATGCGAGGCGATTTGAAACGACGCGCACAAATGGGCAACCCCAAGGGACAAGGTGCCGACGCTTGGTGGCGGGCGCCGTATTGCGTCGCGAGTCTGGTACTATTCGCCGCGGTTGTCTCTTGGGTGGCGTATGTGAATGCTCAAGGTTGTATGCCAGGACAGACATGCAGTGGCGCGACTTGCCCGGCTCCATGCAACTACACCGTGAACCAATGCAAGGACGCAACCGGCACATGCACCTGCACGAACCCACCGGCGAATTTTTCCTTCAATGCCGTTCAAATTACCAACCTACAAGCTGGAATGTTCTGCCACGACGCAGACAGTGGAAGCTGCACTCAGGCTGCTAATGCCAACTGCTACACGATAACCTACTATTATTCCGAGAATCCGTTCAGCGGCTGTGCGGCAGGCAACGCTGTATGCACTAGCACGGTACAACAGCCTACTTGTACCAGCGATCATAGTTGATGCGATGCCAAGGTTTCCAATTTCCACTCGTTCGCGTATTTTTGAGCCTCGTCGGCTTTCGGAGCCGTGCAGCGCGCAGCGCGTGAGCGAAGTTCGGCTGCTATACCGCCACGGTTCTGCAACAGAACGACGATGTATCGAAATTATGATGCTAAGGCGGAACACGATGCCTTTTCAGCAGACCCACTTACAATCGCGACAATTCATAAAATTGAGTCGACGCTCCTTCGATGTTAACGTTCAGTCCGACTACCATCACGCCGCTAATTGTTTTCGTTTTTTGCGGCAGCCAGCTCGGGGCCCAGGACGAAATCGCCCGGGCGGTACAGCCCCCACGGGATGGCGAGTTGATCGCCGTGGTACGGAGTTCCGCGCACATGCGGGAGGCTGCCTTGCTGACGGACGGCGTTCGCGCCAAGTTTGAGTTGCACCAAATCAACCCAGGCGAGACGCGGATCAAACTTCCGGACGGTCCCGAGGTGACGGCGCGATCGGGGCTGACGGCCGGTGATTCCATCAGCCACGTCGACTTCGTGGCAGCGGCCGGGAAATGGCGGTTCAATTTGAGCCTGATTAAATCCGAAGAGATGCCAGAGGCACGCGCCGGCTCAGCGACGATTGAGATGGCGAGCGACGGTTCCGTATACACGGAACTCGACCGCTTGACGGGCCAGGGGTCGATAAACCATACGCGGATCAGCGCGCCGGCAGGCGAGCTGCGGCAGAACATGGAGCTGCCAACGGAGTACTGGCTCACGTTGAACGCGCGGCCGCTTTCGGAGGCGCTCGTTGATCCGGACGTCGAAGTGGTCATCAAGCAGCCAGGCGCGTCTGAAGGGTTGCTCATTTTAAGGCTGTCATTTAAAGATCGCGGGCCAGTGACGCTTACGGTGAATCCTGAACGTGACTATCTGGTCGAGGCCGCCGACACATACTACGACGACACGATACTTCGGAGAAGCTTCCGGATGCGCGAGGCGGAACAGTTGGCGGAGGGGCTTTGGGTTCCCAAACGCTGGACGGTCGATCGTTACGGCCCGAGCGGCGGCAAAGCGGTAAAAATGAACCTGCCGCGCGAGTGGACGCTGTTATCGATGACGCCTCACGCACGACCGCGGGATGACGAGTTCCGCATACAGTTTCCGCGCGGCACGATGGTGGCCGACGGCACGGCCGGGACAACCCACCAGGCCGGCATCGACAAAGTGGAGCACCCCGACGGTGACACCGCCAACTGGGCAGCCGCTCGCCAGCTTCCCATGCGGTCGAACCAGACGAACGCTGATCGTGCGCGGTGGAGTTACGTCTTCGTTGTAGTAAACGTAATCGTCGTTACAATGCTTGGATGCCTGGCTTGGTGGCGATTTAGCCGTCGACGTCCTCGTGCGGCAGAGCCGCCAGGGTCACCATCGTGAGGCTAGATCGCCATGCGCCGCGGGTGTCAGTTCAGCTTGAAGTGGGTTCTCGCCTTACCGGTCTTTGCCGGCGCGGTCCTGGCTGCGATGACCGGGCGGCCACTTTGGCTTTGCGTTCCCGGTCTGCGGTTGCTTCTGGTCGCCTGGGTGGGGCTCCTGGGGGTGGCCGTGGCCCAAGGCGGCCGGTTCGCGCGCGCCTTTGGCATCGCCGCCTTCCTTCCGGCCGCACTCGCCGCCGGCATCGCTGTCAGGCCCATCTTTTATCCGCGCGTCAACATGCCTCCCTCCGACGTCCACGGCCAGCTAATGAGAACCTTCAACAGAGATCTGCCCTACGTGGACTTCAAGTTCACTACCGGATTTCTTCTCGCCACGAGCGTGCTTTGCGGTGTCGCGGGCCAAGGATTAGCATGGCTGATTGCCAATCCCTCTATCGAAGCTGCCAGCAATGAGGGCCGTAGAAATGAATCGTAGTCACGCCGCGGGTTACCGGCCGCAAATCGCTGCGCCCGTCGTTTGCCGGCGGGCCGCCGCGGTCGGGCGCGTTACACGCGCGGCCCACCGTTGCGGGCGCTCGGCGATCACTCTGATGGAAGTGCTGGTGGTCGTATCGATTATCGGCATGCTGATGGCGCTGCTGCTCCCGGCGGTACAGGCGTCGCGCGAGTCAGCGCGGCGCAATACGTGCGAGAACCACGTCAAGCAACTTTCACTGGCGGCCCTGAACCACGAGGCGGCATTCGGCCGCTTTCCATCCGGCGGTTGGGGTTTTGGTTGGGTGGGTGACCCGGATCGCGGCACGGGGCCGTCGCAGCCCGGCGGCTGGGCCTTTGACCTCTTGCCCTACCTGGAACGGACCGACCTGGCCCGCATCGGCGCGGGCCTCAGCGAGCCAAAGAAGAAGGCTGCCGTGACCGCCGTCTTGTCGGTCCCCTTGGATGTATTCAACTGCCCGACGCGGCGCGCCTTGCAGGTCTCGGCGTTCGATCCGAACGTTCAGCCGGCCAACTTCAACATTCCCCCCGGTATCGCTGAAAGCGACTACGCCATCAATGCCGGCGACTTTATCTTGAAGCCGACTTACGGCCCGAAGTCGTATGCCGACGCCGACAAGCCGAGCTACCAGTGGCCCGACAATTCAAAGTGTACGGGCATCTGCTACCTGCGCAGCGAGGTCAAGATTGCCCAGATCGCCGACGGCACGGGCCACACTTACCTGATTGGCGAGAAATACGCTGTGGCCGGCGGCTGGGATCCGGGCGATGACCAGGGGATGTATTCGGGCTACGACTACGACACTTACCGCTGGACAAAATTGCCGCTTTCGCCGGACCGGCGCCAGCCCTGGATCAATCGCTTCGGCAGCGCGCATCCGACGACCTGCCAGTTTGCCTTTTGCGACGGCTCGGTGCGTCCGATCAGCTTTGACATCGACGCGAGCGTTCACCGCCTGCTGGGAAATCGCAAAGATGGTACGCCGATCGACGATGCCACGATCGAGTAGAGCCGTGGGCGCACGCCGCGCGCGGCTTAAGGAGCGTCGCCTGTGACGTCGCGATGGTGGCCTGCGTTGATCGGGGTCTGTTGTTTGACGCCGTTTGCCGGACTTCTTGTGCCCGACGGCCGCACTTTGCCCGATGGACCGTCCCGTGACTTCGTCCTCTATCAGCTCCCTATCCGGGAATACGCACGGCGCGAAATTCTCGCCGGGCGTTTTCCGCTGTGGATCGCCGAGATCGGCACCGGTCTGCCGCTGCACGCGGGGCAGCAGGCATCGCTTTGCCATCCGCTTTTGACGCCTCTCGTCCTTGTCTGTGGCGCGCTTTACGCCCTTAATCTCTGCCTGTTTCTGCACCTGGCCCTCAGCTACGCCGGCGTCTATTGCCTCGCGCGTTATTTGCGCATCTCCGCCCCGGCCAGCAGCCTGGCGGGCATCGTCGCCACCTGGAGCGGCTTTGCCGTCAATCACCTCATGGCCGGCCATGTCGCGTTGATCCTGCAATACGCGCTCGTTCCCTGGTTCTTCCTGGCGTTGGCGGTGCTTTTGCGCCAACCTGCCTTGCTGCCGGCGTTGGGGCTGGCAGGCACTGCCTTTGTTCTGGCCGTCAGCGGCCATCCCCAGGTTTTTTATTACACGCTACTCTTCGCGGGGCTGTGGGCGGCCGGTTCTTTGGCGGCGGGCAGCGCTCGGCGCGCGCCTGCGAGGTCCATCGCCTGGATGCTGGCAGCCGCGCTCTTGGGACTACTCGCGTCGTCGGCGCAGCTTTTGCCGGCGATGGAACTGGCGCGAGACGGCATGGGTGCGTCCTTCCGGTCGCTGGCTGATTTTCCCACGCAACATGCGCTTAGCGGCCTCGATATCGTCCGGCTGATCGCGCCCAATTTGGCGGGCAATCCGTTCGGCGGACCCGAGGGCTTTGGCGTGGGTGAGAATTTTCACGAGCGCGTGGTCTACCTGGGGTTGCTTACGCCACTGTTGGCCTGCTACGGGCTTACGCGCGTCGGGGCCGCCCGCTGGCAATGGGGAGCGGCGGCGCTCGCCACCTTGGCGCTGGCCGTCAGTCTGGGCGACAGTACACCCGTATTCGGCTGGCTCGTGCAAGTGATGCACGGTCTCGGGCTTTTTCGGTGTCCCGGCCGCGTGTTTGGCGTGACGTCGGTCCTGGCGGCGCTGCTCGCCGCGCGTGGCCTCGACGGTCTAGTGCTCCGCGAAGGCGCCGCGTACGACGGACGGCGGTTGGCGGTGGTGGCAGTCGTCTGGTGCCTGGCGACTCTAGCCGGCACCGCTTTGGCGGAGAACATCGACGGCGTCTCTTGGCGCGCTTATGCCGCCTTTGCGCGCGCCCATCTCGTTCACACAGCCGCCGTGCCAGCCGCCATCGCAATGATTACAGTTGCCGCGCTATGGTTTGCCTGGCGGTCGGGGCGCAATCGCCCACGCGTCGCTTATTCACTCGTGGCCCTCGCGGCCTTGGCCGATTTGGGGTGTAACAACGTGCGCAATTTCAGTCTGGGGCGGCAGGCTCCGGTGCTGTTGCCGGAACCGCTCGTTGCCCAAGGTCTGCCTCGGCGGTTCGTCGAGGGGTCCGCAGGCGCGGGTTTGGGCCGCGAGCAACTGCGTTACAGCCACCTCGTACCGGCGGCGATCGCGGCACGGCGGCAGTTGCTGGGCACCAAGGAAGGCGGCGTATTGCCGGCGGCCACGGAGCGGCTCTTTCGCGCCGTACAGTCGAATGCCGGCGTCACCTTAGCATTGGCTGGGTGCGACTACGCCTGTTCGTCCGTCGACGGCCGCTGCCAGCCCCTCGCCGAACCACTGCCAAGGCTGCGCTTCTTCAGCGATGCCAATGCGGCGCTCGTCGACATCGCCGTCGAGGAAGCCGGCGAAGATGACTTGAGGCGAATGCGCCAGCACATGACGGGCGAGATTCGCATCGTTGAAGACGCCGAGCAGAGAATTGCCATCGAGATCGACGCTCCCGTGCCGGGGCGCCTGACATTGGCCGACACCTGGTATCCGGGCTGGAAGGCGAGCGTTGATGGGGTTGAAGTTGCCATCGAACCTGCCCATGGAGTGTTTCGGGCCATCCATGTGCCCGAGGGGCGACATAGGGTCGTCTTTAACTACGATTCACGCGTTTTTCGCTTGGGGGTAATCGTCTCGGCCGCAACAATAATCCTCTCGTGCGGGCTGTTGGTTATCGGTCTCCGCCAGAAGGTTGGACAAAGGTAGACGAGTGCGGTGAACAAACTTGAGATTTCCCCATGAACCCTCACCTCTGGGCGCGTGACGGTGAATCTGGTAATCTGTGGGACTTCGTTTTATTGGACTGGGTTTATTGAGCTGGCCGGCGGACGAACGACTTTTCGGATCAAGACATGTACGCAATTATTCTCGATGGCGGACGCCAGTATAAGGTGTCCGAGGGCGAAGAACTGGTTGTCGATTATCGCGACGTCGGCCAGGGTGAGCAGGTGACCTTCGATCGCGTGCTGGCCGTCGGCGGCGATTCGTTGCGGCTCGGCGAACCGACGCTGGCCGGCGTCAGCGTGACGGCCGAAGTACTCGGTCCCGTGCAAGGCCCGAAGCTCGTCGTGCAGAAGATGCGCCGCCGCAAGAACTTTCGCCGCAAAACCGGACACCGCCAGATTCATACCCGCGTGCGGATCAGTAAGATCGAGGGTTAATGAGTCGGCAGCGGGCGGAAGACTGACCTTAAACCGCTTATCAGGCTGCCGGCAATCAGTAACCAGCCGAGCCAACTTGGTTGGCACAACAGCCACCACGAAAAGCCCAGGGCAACGCCACACGTTTGCGGCCAGCGGCGCAGAAGGTCGATCAGGCCAAAGTAGCGGGGCAGCAACACGACCCCCAGAAAGACGGCGCCGACCCAGGCCGATGCGGTCATTGCTTCGAGCCGCCCACGCCACGTCCGCACCAGGCGCAGCTCAACGACTTGCGGCGGGCCGGTCCAACGAAAGCATGCGGCCGAAGGCGATTCGTGCAACCGCTGCCAGATGGCCGCTGATTGCGACACCGCAAGCGGATTTCGCGCGGCGTCTTCCAGGATCTTCTCGACGTGCAGCCGACGCGCCGTCTTCGTTAAATTGTCGCTCAAAAGCTGATCGGGAGCTTCTCGAACGCGGTTGTCGGCCGCGGACGTCAGCAATTGCGTTTGTCGGCTGCAAAAGACGAGCCAGTGCGCCCAGGGCGTGTACCACGCAGTCAGCTCTTCGGTCGCAGTGGTTACCGCCGTTTCCGCAGGCAGGTTGCTTAGTTCCTCGGCGCTGGCCAACCTCGCTTGAGCGCAAGCGCCGTGATCGGCCAGGCTGACCGGAATTTGCACGCGCGTGTTGGCCGGCGATTGGATGGTCAGCAACGTTTCCTCGACCGGCCAGCCGTCCAGCTCGACGATCGGCAAGGCAAGCGCACCCGGGGTTGGCCCGCCGGCAAACGTAAAGGCCACTTCCACCCGTTGCGGCAACCGGGCCGAGTGCAAGGGCACCCGCCACTTCCCAGGCCCCGCCGCCACAGGCACCGCTTCCATACCGCCTACCTGGACCTGCACCAATTGCCAGCCGGGGGCAAGCGACAGCGGGCAAGCGACGTTTCCTCCCGGTTCCAAGTCAAAAGCCGCGGCGCCCGAGAGAGGACCGCCCGAAAC
>DASSFG010000284.1:0-5770 GCA_035694685.1 Pirellulales bacterium | reverse complement strand
GAGGCGGTATTTAGTATCATTCAAAAGGGGAACAACCGGCTCAAAATCGTCGAGGATCGCAAGACATCGGATTGCCAATAGACTGTTTGCGATCTTGCGATGAGTCGCGAGGTCTGCCAGCGCGGGCCTGACCGGCCTGTCCTGACGTAAAAAGCTGTCGATGTCCGCCGATGCGCGACGTTCGTTAGGATTCAGCCCGCTTGCATCTGACCAAGGCCGTTCTTGGTCGGGCCACCCCGCGACCGAAGCGATCCAAGCGGGCGGCTCTGCAGATCGTTGAGCTTCCTCGATATTGGCGAGCGAGCGATGAGATGGAGCAACGAGCGTCGTGCGGGAACCCAGGCGATCGATCCAGGTTACTTCTCCTGCAACAAGATAAATATCCACCTCGGCGCCGGCCGGATCTTGCTCCGGGTCAGCGCCCTCGACTAGCAAATGCCGCAATTCGACGGCCAGAACGGCATCACCCTTGCCGAACCGAGATGTGTCGCGATCATCACGCTTGCCGAACTGAAATGTGCCTCGATCATCGCCAGCGTGTAACCCGAACTTGGCGCCGCTGTTGTTCTCGGTCCGCAACACCAATCGTCCCGACTCAAGATGAATCTCAGGCACATCGGCTCTTCGTGCGGCGTTCACCGACACGATGCAACCGCCGAGCAACTGCATATCACCAGTCACCCTATCACCATTGTCGAGGAATACCATCGGGCCGTAGGTCGGCAACGCAATCAATTGCTCGCCAGACGCAATCCGCGTGCCCGAGGCAATTCGCTGCCACTGACTGTCGACGGTTCGTAAGAGGACTTCCTGTTCGGGTATGGAACTGAGGCGGCCGATTGCGTTGCCCGATGGTGCGGGCTCTTTAGCTCCGTCGGGTGCGGCGTCCTGCGGGGCGGCTGTTGCCTTGGCGGCGAGGAGCAGTTGGATGGTTGTTGTCCCTTGAAAGTCACCGAGCAATGCGACGACGTTAATTCTCTGCGAAGTGGATTCCGCGTTGCCGTCGGCGAGCAAATCAATCGTCGCGTCGGTTTCGTCCGCGGATATGACCACGTTACGGCTGAAGACGTTGGGGGGAAGCTCCGACAAGCTGACCTGGACAGGCCCGCTCAAGCCTCGGCGGTCGACGTGAACCGGTATCGTCGCTCGCGATCCGCCCGATAAAGTGACCTCCGCGTTGGTAGAGACGACCAGTGAGGCGACGGGAGTCGGCGTTGGTGGCAGCGCGGCGCTCAGCTCGGTTGAAGTATTGTTTACTGGCACGGCTGGTGTGGGGTCGTCGCTTTGAAGTTTCGACTTCTCATCCACTGCGGCAACCGACGGTGTACCGTGGTGCGTGTGCATCGCCATCGCGATGATAAGCAGAACGACGGTGCCTGTCCCGCCCAGGGCGATGAGACGCTGCCATACTGGTTGCGACGACCAAATGCGGCGCCATAAGACGGAAGGCGATGAGGTGGAACTCTCACTTACTGAGGGCACAAAACGATTCGCCGCTGCCGCTAGGGGCAACGGCACGGGCGCCAGCAGGGCGCTCGCCGGCACCTTTTCCTTGTGCTCGGCTCCCGTCATCGACGTTGGCGTGTTCGACGTATTAGCGACGCGTTCATGCGGCGTTGCCCGTCGCAATTCTGCATCGTACCGCGCTTTTTGCGTCGGATTGCCGAGACAATTCAGCGCCTGCGAAAGCTCGCCCTGTAGACGTTGCGATTCAGCGGCTCGTTGGCCCAAACGATACCGCAGCACGACCGCCATGCGTTGCGACGCGGCTTCGCGAATCCGCTCGGAGTTCGCCTCGAACGGGGCAAGGCCCAAAAGGTCGTAGTGCGTCGGCGGCCGATGATCGGCCGGAATCTGCAACCATTCCCCATAGGGATCGAAGCCGTCTTGCACGGGACCGCTCACTTGCAACCGTCATTGGAGGACCGGAACAACGTACCATATCGCTTAACATGCGTAAATTCACAGGCGAATACGGCCGTGAGTGTACTGTGCGACGCCGCTTGCCTTGACAAGCCACGCGATCTGGCAAAGACTGACCAAAGTCGAACAGCCGCTCTGGGGCCCGCCCTTCACCCAGCATAGGAGCGATACGATGCCGCTCGCTCAACGACGCTTTGTCGTGCTTGCCAGCCTCTACTTTTTCGTGCTTTCGACAGCCGTCGCCGCGGCGGAGGATGATCGAGACAAGAAAGTCGACCGCTACGATCGAATTGTCGATGCTTTCATTCAATATGACATCGGCCAGTTGCGCGGCGAGAAGGGCGCGCAGGCCAACCAGGGGTTTTTGGCCCTCCAGGGCGACGACGCCATCCCGGCGCTGGTGCGCGGCGCCAACAAAGCCGCTCATCTCACGCAGAGTTGCCCGATCATGGTGATCGCAAACAAGTTGCAGCAGCTTTTGTCCCAAACGTCCGACCAGGGCATGCTGCGTTACGCCCTTCAGCACTTGGACGGCTCGAAAGGGATCTATGGCCAATATATCGAGAGCCTGAAGGCGCAAGCCAAACAACTCTTGCGCGAGCTCGACGGAACGCCTGAGCAACCGAGCGAAAGGGTGCTGAATAAAGGCGGCACGGCCGGCCAGTTGCGCAGGTCGAAGATGCCCATCGAGAAATGGTCGAAAGATGACCTGCTGGAGGCCATCACGGAGGAAGGCGTCGGCGCCGTGCAGGCCCTGGAAGAGCTCAAGGCCCGTAAAGGCAACGAATACACCGCGGCCCTGGCCGAGGCCGTGACGCGCGTCAATGACAGTCTTAAGCCGATCGCACGGGCGCTGCTCGCGCAGCGGTTGACGCGCATGACCGACGACACGCTGCGGGCCATGCTCAAAGGCGACGATCGCGAAGTCCGTGCCGCCGCGGCGTACGCCGTCGGCTACAAAGGGTCGCCGTTATATCATGAGCTCGTCGAGACCATGAAAGACCGCGACGCCACGGTCGCCCTCAACGCGCAGCAATCGCTCATCAAGCTTTCGGGCGAGGATCTCGGACCCGCAGAAGGCGCGAGCTACGCCGAGCGCTTCGCCGCCAGCAAGCGGTGGCGGCTGTGGGTCGAAAAGCATATCGACGAGTTGCACAAAAGGTAGTCGCGGTGATGCCTCCAGCGGCGCGTTTTCTTGCATGGTGCTTGCTGGCCTTGGTGTTGGCCGTCACATGGCAGCTTTCCAGGACGACCGTCCGCGAGCGAGCGGAGGCCGCGGAAGTTCTGCGCGGCGTGGTGCTCGCCGCCGGGCGGCCCGTTTCCGGAGCGAGCGTGCGCATCGTGGGCCGTCCGACTGCCGCCGTGACCGACCGCCGCGGTCGCTTCACGTTGCCCTTGGCTGAAGCAGACCGAGCGGCCAACGCGCGCGTCGCGGCGTCGCTCGACGGTTTTTTCATCGCGGGCGCCGATGCTCACTCGCAGCCGATCGCCATCAACCTGACTCGTTTGCCCCCGCGAGACGAAACCGCTTACGACTGGGTCGATCCTCGGCCGTCGGCCGGCGATGAGCATCGCTGCGGCAATTGCCACGCGGAGATTTACGACGAATGGTCGGCCAGCGCCCACGCCCGCTCGGCGACTAACCGCCGGTTCCTGAACGTTTACGACGGTTCTGATTGGCACGGCCGGCCCGACCAGGGCTGGAACTTGCTGAGCGAGTTTCCGGAAGGCGCGGGAGTTTGTTATTCGTGCCATTTTCCCTCGGCCCAGCCGTCGATCGAAGTCACCGCCGACCTGCGCCGCGTGGCCGATGTCGACCGCCAGGGCGTCCACTGCGATTTTTGCCATAAAGTGTCGGCGACGACGGTCGAACACGTCGGCTTGAATCATGGGCGGTTCGCGATGTCGTTGCTGCGTCCGGCCGGCGAAGGGCAGGTTTTCTTCGGCCCACTCGACGACGTTGACCGCGGCGAAGACGCCTATCGGGCGCTCTATCGCGACAGCCGCTACTGTGCAAGTTGCCATGAAGGGACGATGTTCGGCGTTCGCGCGTATGAAACCTACAGCGAATGGCGGGCCAGTCCGCAAGCCAAGGCGGGCGTGCAATGTCAGGACTGCCACATGGCCTCTACAGGCCGGATGACCAATTTCGCGCCCGGACACGGCGGCCGTGAGCGCGAGGCGGCGACGCTTGCCAGCCATCGTCTGCCCGGCGCCGATCCGGATTTCTTGCGCGAGCACCTGGGCTTGAGCGTGCAGGCACGGCGCGGGGCCGCCGGCCTGGAAGTGGAAACCGAGGTGCGCGTGAACGGAGTGGGGCACCGCACGCCGACCGGGCATCCGACGCGCGCGCTGCTTTTGCACGTCGAGGCTGTGACCGACGACGGCCAGCGGTTGGCCATGATGGAGGGGCCGGTCTTGCCGGCGCTCTGCGGCGAAGGCCCAAGCGACGTGCCTGGTTTGAGCGGACAGCCGGGCAAGCTCTTCGCCAAGGTCCTGCGCGGTGTCGATGGCGAGCTAGGGGCGCCTTTTTGGCGGGCCAGCGGTGTGGCCTACGACACCCGGCTCAACGCCGACCAGGTGGACCGGACTGCTTTCATCTTCACAACGCATCCCGGAACGATACGCGTCGCAGCTCGGCTGATCTATCGTCACTTCAGCAAACCGCAGGCCGACGCCAAACATTGGCCGGACAACGAAATCGTCGTAGTGTCCCGGCACGTTCAGCTTGGTATCACCTCACCTCAGTAACGGCTCGATGCGTAAATTCACCAACGAACATACCCTTCACGTATGGCGATGGTGTAAGAAGACCGGCGCATCGCCGGCTGCAGTCGCCTCGTGACGCTCTCGGTTTGACATGAGCACGGCCCGAGTGCGATGACGCGTGGCCGTCATCAAGACGACAATGACCAGCGCAAGGACGATACTGCGCTTCGTGGCAGGCGCGTCGGTTTGTCCGAGCGCTGCTGCGGCCAGGCCGGGCAAGACAAAGAACGTCGCCAAAAGGGAGCCGGCGAAAAGACCGGCGGCGAGCAGATCGTCACCAAACAACATTTGGCGACTCGCCGCCGGCATTGTCATTACTACCCACAGCCCCGTGCCAAGCTGGCAGAGCAGCCCGGCCGTCGAGATCTTGGCGCCCCAGGCAACGGCCCGCACCGCGTCGCCACCGTGACGCAGGCCATACCAGGCGATCACCGCGCCCGTGACGACCAGCGCCGCCAACAGATGGTGAACGACACGCGATTGAATTTCGGGGTCGGCCAGCAGCGTCGTGAATTTCAACCTTTGGCCCCACTTTTCAGGCCGGGCGCTCAACACGCCGAGCATCACAAACAACGTCGGAAAGTGATAGGCGAGGTTTGTGCTACCAAGCAAGGTGGCGAACCAGCGGGCGCCAAAATAAAGCCGCGAAGCGGTGGCTTCGCCGGCCAGCGCGGCGGCCATCACAAAACAGACCAGGGAGAACACAAGCTCCACCGCCCCGTAAGGCCAATAGCGGCTGCTGGGCAGCAGACGGGCAGCAGCCAGGTAGGCATCGGGAAACAATTGCCCGATGAGCAACACTGCCAGACCCCCCAGCGCCGCAGCGATGATGAGAGCTGCGGACGCCATTTTCAGCAACTGCTGGTTGACATTCGCCGCCAGACCGTCGGCTCGCGAGCGAAGCTGCAGCCAGAGACAAACGAGCGGGCCCATCGTGGCGACGTAAACCGCCAGCAGGTGTAACGATGCAACCGCGGTCAAGGCGAGTGATGTCAACGCGTTCTCCTTGGATGGGGCTAAATGGCCGTGCGCGATTGCCGGGCGCAGCGACGTCGGTGGCTGGGGCAAAGCTGGCCGC
>DASSFG010000283.1:0-9924 GCA_035694685.1 Pirellulales bacterium | reverse complement strand
GGCTTAAGTGCCGCGGCAACCACCTTGGGGTCTGCCTGGGCCAGCATCGTGCGGCGGCGCGATTCATCGTAGAGGCTGCCGTACCAGCCTTCGCCCAGGTCGGCCTGATAACCGATCATCTCATGGTGATCCGGAATACGGCGGCTGCGGATTTGCACGCCCGCGTTGGCGCCTTTGCCCAGCACCTTGAATTTCAACCGCAGCTCAAAATCGCCGTACTCTTGCCTGGTGCAAAGAAACTCGTTGCGCGGCACTTTCTCGTCCAAACTGCCGCCGACGATGGCGCCGTCCTCGATACGGAACGTGCCCTTCGTGTCTCCTTCCCAGCCCTCGAACGTCTTACCGTCGAACAGGCTTTTGGGCGACGCGGATTTTTCGGCAAACGCCAAGGAAATGACGAATGACGGAATGACGAATGACGAAAGAATGACGAAGCACGAAGCACGAACGACACTGCATCCGTCGACTGCGGAGAGTCTTACTGAATGGTTCATCGAGAACTTCTCGCGGAGTTTTTGAGGTCAGGCTTCACCCGAGCATACTTGCCTAGGCGGCACCGATCAAGTTCCGCCACGCAAGGCCAACGTGCTTGCATAGCGGCATCGGCATTGCAGATGACGCGGAGCCATGTTCGGGCCGGTCGAGTATTTTTGAGTTACCATGTCAGCCGACAAACTTCCTACGAAGGTTCTGGTCGTCGATCTCGGTGGAACGAATGTGAAGATCTGCGCCACCGGCCAAAAGGAGGCACGCAAGGCGCCGTCGGGAGCCAGTATGGGTCCACAAGCGATGGTCGATACGGTGCGCGAACTGGCCGGCGACTGGGAATATGAAGCGATTACTCTCGGCTATCCTGGCCAAGTCGATGCGAAATCGCCACGCAGCGACAACGTTCACCTGGCGCCGGGCTGGGTCAGCTTCGATTATGCGGGCGCCTTCGGCGTGCCGGTCAAGCTAATCAACGACGCCGCCATGCAGGCGCTGGGATGCTATGAGGGCGGCCGGATGTTGTTCATCGGCCTGGGCACCGGCGTCGGCTCGGCGCTGATCGTTCAGCGGTCGATCATCAGCCTGGAACTGGGCCAACTCCGCTATAGCCGGCGTGGTACGCTGAAAGATTACCTGGGCCGAGCGGCGCTGAAACGCCGCGGCCTTGATAAGTGGAAGAAGGCCGTTCTCAATGCGGCAAGCGTGTTGCGCAAGGCGTTTCTGCCCGATTACGTCATGTTGGGCGGGGGAAGCGCCTCACGGATCGACGACCCGCCGGCCTGGCTGCGGATCGGCGGCAATCAGTTCGCCTTCCGCGGTGGATTTCGCCTCTGGGGGCTGGAGCTGACAGGCACCTTACATCCCAGCGGCGATCATGAGGAGCCGCCGCCGGATGATCTGGAATGGCGGTTGCTGTAAAGGCGCACGCCCGGCAGCAGAGGGAAATGGCAAGTTCAAGGCACGACCGCGGGGTCGTGGAACAGTGCTTCGGGCGGGACGACTTGGAAGTCGGAAAAATTTTTCAGCGACCAGCTCAGGCACACGTCGGCGCCCTCGGTGTAATCGTTGTATTCGACGATGAGTGGCTGAAGCTGGTCGCTCAGCGTTACCTCGGCCTGCTCGTCGCCGGCGCCGCGGTTCCAATGGTCGATCACAAGCTTGCCGTTGATCCGCACGCGAATGCTGTCGTCGCTCGTGGTCTTGACGAGGTATTTGCCTGGCAACGGCGGCTTAATCCAGCCGGTCCAACGGATCGAGAAATAGTCGCCCGGCACAGCAGGGTCAGGCGAGCCGAGGCCGAAGTGATGGCAAATCTGCCCTTCGACCCGGCGGACGCGAAACTGCTGGAAGTCGCCGCCGTCGAACATGGCCATATCCAGGCCCGGTTTGACGCGCGCCTGGCTGATGCCCGGCAGCGTCGCCAGTTTGGCCAGCGCCGCCTTGCGGTCGGCATCGGCCAGCGCCTCGGCGGCCAAACCGCGATCGTACCAGTATTTTGCCTGAAGCTGAGATTCGCTGCGGAGCTCGCCGGAATGCTTTTCGGCTTCGCCGAGCCAGGCGTCAACGAGCGGCGTACGCTGAGCCGCGTCGGCGCCGGCCACCGGTTCCAACTTGGCGATTTCGACCAGCCGCTCCTCGCCCGAACGAGCCAATAGCGGCAGGCCGCGCTGCCAGTCGCCCTGGAACAGGCAGAAGTCGATGCCGGCCGTGCGGTTTGCCTCGGCGTCGTCGGGTTGTTCCTTGAGCCGCGCAATTGCCAGCTCAAACCGCTCATATTCTTCCTGTCGGCTGCGCACGCGAGCGAGACGCGCGTCGGCATAGGCGGCGAGATCATGGCTGCGCGTGCGGCGGCCGGCAGCCGCGGCCAGCGAAGCGAACTTGCGCGCCTCTTCGAAGCGATCTAGAGCCACGGCGCGGTCGCAGAGCAAGAGCGATTGGATGGCCAGGTTCCAATTCTGGCTGCCCAAATGCGCTTTGGTCAGCGCTTCACTGATGAGTGCCAACTTCTCGGCAAGTGTGTCGATCTGAAATTCCTGGCCAAGCTTCTCAATGGCGTCGCAGGCGGTCGAAGCGTCGCCCAGCACCGCCGCTCGGCGGCTTGCCTCGCGCAGCAGGGCATAGCGCAGCACCGGATCGTCCGTGGTTTGCAGGCCGGCGTCGTAGATGCGGCGGGCTACCGCCATCCGCTCGGGAAACTTTTTGGCGGCCTTCCATTCCCGATCGAACCGGTCCGCCACTTTTTTGCCGGCTGACGCGAGGCTCTTCTCGGCCGGAATCGGCGCACGCTTATCGGCCGACGGCGGCTTGCCGGCAGACGAGGCTGTTTTTGGCCGCGCCGTCTCTGCCCCCGGCGCCGATAGTTCCAGCCGTGTAATGCGGTAGGGCGTACTCCAGTTGCCAAGAAAAAGCCGCCGATCGTCGGGCATCATGCGATCGTGGAGGAGACCCAGCGAACGTGAATCGCCCCGCCAATCGATGACCGGCTGGCCGTTGCACTCGACTACAACATGCTCGCGCCGCACCGTGCAGACGATCTCGTTTGCTTTGTCTTCGCGCAGGACTTTGCCGTGGTGAGCCGACGAGTTTTCGTGCATGCGCTTGCCATCGACGAGCTGCAAGCCGCTGGTTGTGCCATCGCCTCCGTCGAGATCCACCTCCACTTGCCTGCCGCCGACAATCACACCCTCCATTCGCTCCCCTCCCACGACGATGCCAAAATCGACGTCCCGCTTGCCCACGACGTCCATCGTAAGGATATATTCCTCCGGGGGTAGAACCGGCAATTGCAGCCGCGCATATTCGTCGCCCGGCGCGAGTAACACGTCGCCTTCTTTCTTCCAGTCGCCCCAAACGGCGTCGCGCTGCGGGTCGATCCGTTTGAGCAGGTCGATCGGCTGAGCCAGGTCGATGGGCGGCTCCGGCGCGGCGGGTGGTATCGAACGCAGCTCGAACTTGCTGATGAGAAACTGCGTGTTCCAATCGCCAACTTGCAGGCCCAGTTCATCAGGCACGTCGCACTTTGACGTGAACCGTCTGGCATCACCGTGCCAGTCGACCAACGTCTGTCCTTCACAGGTAATTTGAACGCTCGAAGGGTGAACGGTACATATAAATTTCTTAGGTCGCTCGTCGACGAACACACGCGTTGTTCTGGTAGTGCAGTTACGGTCATAGCCTTCTCCGTCGAGCCCACTCAGGCCGCGCCTTGTACCGGCCCAACCGTCAATAACGGCGTAAGTCGGGCGTCCGTCGACGATCAGTCCGAGAAACAACGCATCGCCCCCCGACTTTCGCTCGACCACCGCGCGCAGCTCGTAATCGTCGGGCGGCAGGTAAGGCACTCCCAAACGCATAAACTCGCCGACGGGCGTCAGCAGTCCCTCGTCGGTTTTTTCCCACTCGCCCGACACCGCGTCGAGCTTGGGATCGATGTGCTTCAGGAGGTCGACGACCTTGCCCTCGCCGGTGCGCGAAGGCGATGGCTCGGGGGCCAGCGGCGCCACTTCGAGCCGGGTGTATCGCCACGGGCTGCCGAGATTGCCCAGCACGATTGCCGGTTTGCCCGGCGTCGGGCCTCCGCCTGGCAGCGAAAGGCGACTGAAATCACCGCGCCAGTCGACGGCCACCCTGCCGTTGCAGGTGACGTAGATACTCGGTTCGCGGACGGCACAGTGGATGATGGTCGATCGGCCGGGCTCGCAAAAAGTGCCCTGGCGCGTCGAGGCATTCTCCTGGCCCATGGCACCGTCGACTAACTGCAAGGCACTTTTCTCGCTCGCCCAGCCGTCGATGGCCAACTGCACTTGACGCTCGCCGATGGGCAGCGTGATGCCGATGTCGTGAGGCTGTGGCGGGCCCTCGACGACCGCGGTAAGCAGGTAGTCGCGGCTAAACGGAGTGCGAATGGTCAGATTTCCTGCGGTGTTTTTCGGCCCAACCAGTGCGGCCCCTTCTTTGCGCCAGGGATCGCCGGCCGAATCACGCTTGGGATCGGCGGCTGCCAGCAGGTCGGTTGCTTTCCCGGAGGTCGAAATCGGCCGCGCGTCGATGATCAAATCTTCACCGTCCCAAGCGTGCGTGACAAATTCTCCCTCCACCGTGCGATAGCGGAGTACAATCGCCTTGCGTTGGCCGTGGAGAGGATCGGTCTGGGCCACGCGATCGACCTGCACGGCCAGTCGGCCGCCATGTATCCAGCGGCGGACACGAGGCAGCACGTCAATCCATGTCGTGCCGGCCCCATACCGAGCGTCGAGCACCTCTAAGCCCTGCGACGAAGGCTTGCGCGCCGCAGGCGCGCGGCCGTCGAGATAGATGACGTCGTTGTTGGAGAAGTCCGCCGTGCGTTCCTCTCCTGCCGCCCGGTAGCGGATTCGCACGATCTTGGCCGCCCCGCTGGCTGGATCGGGCACGCCTTGAAACAGATTGCCGCCTATGGTCGCCACGAGTTGTTCGCCGAACACCAGGGGCTTCAAGCGGTCGGTGACGTCTTGCCAACGGTCACCCGCGCCCCATTCGGCCTTGACGATTTCGAGCTTCGGCTTGGCCGCCGCTTGCGGCGAAACCGGCGGTGGTTGAGGCTGTTCGCTATTGGCCTCTGTCTCATGGTGCGGCACGACGCGGGACGACTGCGGCGATTCGGTGGACGGGGTAGGATAGACTTGGCCCGCCAGCGGTTGGTCATCCTGCGGCGGGCGACGCTGGCGGCTGACAAAAGCGACGGCGCCGATGGTCAGCAGCAAAACGCACGCGGCCACCAGAGGCACGATGGGCGACTTCTTTTTCTGCGGTCGTCGGCCGAGCTTGGTGGGCGAAAACAGCGCCGCGGGTGCTGGGCCGGGCACCTCCGGCAGCGGGCGTGAAGTGGCCACGGGGACGGCGACGGGAGGAGGCGCTGCCAGGGCTTGTTTTGCGCGCAAGCGTGCGTCGTATTCCGCCTTCTTGGCCCGATCGAGCAGGCAGACTCGCGCGGCCGAAATCTCATTCAGCAGCTTTTGCGAAACGGCTGAGTGAGGGCCGGCCTGAAACGTGCGCACGTGTGCCATCTGGCGATCGGCGGCGTTGGAGATGGTATCGGGGTCGTCTTCCAACCGGCCGACTCCCAACAGGCGATAATGATCGGGCGGTTGTTCGTCGGGCGGAATGCCCAACCACTTGCGATATGGATCAAAGTCTTCAGCCACCCACGACACCCCGCTATGCCGCAAAGAAGTTAGACGCCTGCCGCGGCGGAGGCGATTTGCCTCCGACGGATCGGACTGGCTCTGGAATGTTAACGCGTCAGGTGCCGGTGAACCTTAATTTTACGCGCCGTGGAAATCGGGTCAAACAGACGACGACATGGGTGGAGCTCAAACTTGAATCGGCCGGGTTGAGTAAGGCGATCACTGTAGGGTGGGACTGGCCTGCGCAAAATGGCTCGCTTTGGGGCCATAAATAGCGTTCAATCTGATACCATTTTTGTTCCGCTCCGCCACCGCCGGGCTCGTCCCGGTGGAGCGCTGACTGACAGGCTAGAACGCCCCGTCTCGACCCCTGCTCCCTCTTCTGTTTCCGCGTGGCGTCCGCGCATCTAGCTTGTCAGTCAGCGCTCGACGGGGACAAGCCCCGTCGTGGCGGAACAAAAATGGCATCAAGCGAGCACCAGCGCAAAGCCGCCTTTCGCGCAGGCCAGTCCCACCCTGGACTGCGCAAAATGGTCGCTTTCGGTGTGAATGCGCTGATGCGGGTTTTGTTCCGCGCGCGGTTTGTTATAGCCGCGTAGCGGCGGCATGTTGTAGCCTGGGGCGCAAGCTCCAGGACTTCGGATGGAGAGAGCGCCGTTTCAGCCCCGTCAGGGGCGGTAGGGGTTTGACGGTCGGGATCCTATCGCCCCTGACGGGGCTTTTCGTGCTGTGCGTGAACGGGAATCCTGGGGCTGACGCCCCAGGCTACAGCCCTTCGCCGCTACGCGGCTAGGACGCCCTACGCCGGAACAGAACTCGCCTAAGCGCACCAGCGTCGAAGGCATCAATTTCGCGCAGGCCAGGGTGGGACAAGCGAGCTGGCGAGCGCCGGCCCACCATTTGTTCCGGCGTAATTCTGGTGGGCCGGCGCTCGCTAAAGCGAGCTTGTCCCACCCTACACGCTTGGCTACTTTCATCTTTAGGACATTGGCTCAGCCCAGGCATGGCAACTTTGGACGATTACCGATGGCTCGTCGGAGAAGGCGCCGGTCGTTTGCTGGCCGAGCTTGCGGCGGCGCCGCACGACGCGCTGGCGGCGGCGCGAACGTTGCGCAAGAACTTATCGGCGACCCGTGTTCATTTGCTGTTGGAACAGGTCGAGTTGCGCCAGCGCGCGAGGGCCAAGTTTGCCAGTGCCGACCGGATGTTTTTTACGCCCGTCGCGCTGGAACAGGCCAGCGACGAGTGGGTCGCCGCGCACAAGGCGCGGCGATTCGTGTCGCAAGAACCGGTGCTTGACCTGTGCTGCGGCGTCGGCGGCGACTTGATCGCGTTGGGCCGGCGAGGCAGAACCATTGGCGTCGAACTCAACCGCGCGACGGCCTTACTGGCCACGGCGAATGCGCCCGAATCGGCAGCGGTTGTGGTTGGAAACGCGGCCGAAGTCGCGGTCCATACAGCGTGGCACATCGACCCCGACCGCCGTGCAACGGGGCGGCGGGCCACGCGGACCGAACTGTATGAGCCGGGGCCGGAGGTGCTTGACCACTTATTGCAGTCGAATCCCGCGGGCAGCCTCAAGCTGGCCCCGGCGGCGGTCCTCCCCGATCGCTGGGTGAGCGACGCCGAGCTCGAATGGATCAGCCGCGCTGGCGAATGCCGGCAGCTCGTTGCCTGGTTCGGGCGGCTGGCTGTAAATGTCGGCGGCCGTTGCGCCACGGTGCTGATCGGCAACGAGCACCCGCCGACGTTTCGCACGCTCGTCGGCGACCCGAACGTCGCGCCGGCCATAGCGTCAAACTTTGGGCGATATTTGGCCGAACCGGATGCGGCCGTGCTGGCCGCCGGGTTGGTCGGAGTGCTGGCCCGCGAGCATGCGCTGGCCGCCCTGGCCCCAGGTGCCGTCTACCTTACTGGCGACCGCGCCGCTCCCGATGCTGCGCTGGCCTGGTTTGAGATCGACGAGGCGGTGCCGTTCGATGTCAAACGACTGAGGTCGCTGCTGCGTGAGCGGGGCATTGGGCGGTTGGAAATCAAAAAGCGTGGCGTTGACATCGATCCCGAGCGGTTGCGCCGCGAGTTGTGCGTGCCCGGCGACGAGCACGCCACGCTCTTTCTGGCCCGCCGCGGACGCTCAGTGACGGCGCTGCTCGCGAGGCGACTGGAACTTTGACGGTGGCGAAGCCGGCTTGGCGTGCGCGAAATCCGTGCTTTTGATGCCCGTGGTTACGTTTCGCAGTGCTGATTTTTGTGCCAACTTTTGCGTAGCCCAGGCATTTATGCCTGGGAATCCCGAATACCCAAGCCTTTTTTTCGTGACCGCGTCGAGGGCCGCCTGCGGCGGCTCTCGACGCGGTCACGTGCGCGGGTTTGGACGCCATCGTCACCCAGGCATAAATGCCTGAGCTAGGTAAAAAGTCACGGTCGCACGAGACAAAACAAGCGTCAAAGAGTCCGCAGCCGATGCTTGATTCGCGCATGGCGACGCCGGCCTTCGCTCGGCGGCCCGATCGGCCTGGCTTACACCGGCGGGCAGCTTTGCTTCAAGTCGGCGGTGAGGGTTGCCGATAGTGACTGCGGTAATCTGTAACGATTGTGCGGCCCGGGTGGCGTCGTTCCCGGTCCAGTCCGGTAGACCATGCCCCAAACCCGCGATATTGCGCTGGAACAGCTCGCCGCCGCTGGCGATGCGCTTTCAGTGACCGAAACGCGCGTCGACGCCGCGCACACCATCGGCGACGCGCTCGCCAGTCTGCCGCCGCTGGCGGAGATGCCTGTCGCTGAGGCCATTACTGAGCTGGTTCGGGTGGAGGGGGCCATCCAGCTTCAGTCGCAAGCCGAACAGCTTGCCGCGCGGCTGCGCGAGCGACAGCAAGAACTCGACCGGCGAGAATCGCAGCTTAACGCCCGGCTGGCCGAGTTTGAGAAAGAGGTGCGCGACGCCCGACTGTGGCTGGCCCAACGCGACGAAAAACTGAGCGAACGGGAGGAGCGTTTAGCGGCCTCGGTAGGGAACGGGGCGCCCTCTGGGCCCCCTGACGTTCCGCCAACGAACATGTTCAGTGGGGCGGCTGAGCTTGACACGGACCTGCCCAATTCTGTACGGAACGCCCATCGTGCCTTTCCGCCTGCGACCGACGAGTGGCGAGGCTCGCTGACACGGCAGAGCGAGGAGCTCGATCGGCGTCGGGTAGCCCTGGAAAAATTTCAAAAAAAAGTCTCGCAAATGCACAGGGAGGCACTACAATTGCGGTTGGCTGCGGACGAGGCGCAGGCCGAACTTCGCGTCGCGCTGGGAGCCGATCGGGCCGAAGAGGCGATGGCCGCAGCGCGAGAACGATTGGAACGGCACTATCAAAATGAGCTGACGGAATTGACTCACCAGCGGCAGGAATTACAGCAGATGAAGTTTGATTTGGCATCCGAACATGACCGGTTAGCCGAACGCTGCCAGGAATTAAAAATGCTCGCGCGAGATCTTAGGTCTTAGGTTTTAGATCTTAGGAGTACGAAGCTAACATCGATGAGCCAAGTCCAAGACTAAGTCCTAAAACCTAAAACCTAACACTCCTGATTCCCATTCCCTGAATTTACCCTGAAGAATACTTGTCGGTTTTCACGACCGATGGTATAAGCACGCGGATCCGACTAACAGGCCGCACTTGCGACCGGCCGGACCGCACGTTCCAACCGAGGAGGGTTTCGTACCCCAATGAACCAATTCGACGCCGTTTCTTTCGCGGCAACCGCCTCTGGCGTCTCGCTTGAGGAGCCGGAAGAACCTCCAAGTTCAAGACGGCACCCCCACTGGAAAGACGTTCCTCTCGAACAATGGGAGGACTGGCGCTGGCAACGCCAGAACGCGATCCGCACCACCTCTCAGCTCGTTGAGCTCCTGCCTCATGCCCCTGCCGATGTAAAAGCCCTCGAAGCCCTCGAAGCCCAGTACAAACTGGCAATTCCCCCCTACTACTTCTCTCTGATCGACGTTGACGATCTCGCCGACCCCATCCGGTTGCAGGCGGTCCCCTCGACGGCCGAGATGACGAGCGAGAGCGGGCTGGAACTCGAGGATCCTCTGGAAGAGGACAAAGACTCGCCCGTGCCTGGGCTCACCCATCGTTATCCTGACCGGGTGCTGATGGTCACCACGCACGTCTGCACGATGTACTGCCGGTTCTGCACTCGTAAGAGAGTGACCATGGACCGCGACGGCTGGGACGGTCCCAGTCACAACGACCAGCGAATGGTGCAGTACCTCCGCGAGCAT
>DASSFG010000282.1:0-10057 GCA_035694685.1 Pirellulales bacterium | reverse complement strand
GGCCGGCGCTCGCTCCGCTCGCTTGTCCCACCCTACGGTTAATGGTTGGTTGAAAACTCGCGGGTATTGAGAATCGCCCACAAAACGTCGGTCAGCGCAGCACGCCGGTCCGCGGCGGTTGAAACCTGAGTTTGAAGGAATTCCAGCTCGCCTTCGTCGGGAAAGCGAGAGAGCGCGGCAAGATACAGTTCTGTGAGAATTCCCCGGTCGCTGCAGCCGGCATCGAGCAAGCGAGTGAGCCGGCCCACTGCGATCTTGTGCATGATGCTCGGATCGCTCATCAAGTAAATCGGCTGGCGGATGGAGGGGCCGGCCGCGCGGTCGCAGTCGCACAGCGAGCGACGATCGCCGCGGCCCAACAGCCGAAAGACCGTGTCGAGGTCCGTGCCGGACAAGCGGTTCGGCGCCACTTCGTAGGCTGTACTGCCGCTGGGAACGTCCGGGCCAAAATCTTCCCTGGTTTCCAGCGCGGCGTTCAGTGTGTCGATCAACGTTTCCGCCGGCAGCGGACGGACGGCGGCACGAGCAAAGTTTCGCGAATCCAAGGCGTTGTTGCCCGCCGGGTGCGCTGAACGCTGGAAGGCGTTCGACGATAAGATCAGCCGCTCGAGGTAAACGACGTCGTAGCCGGAACGAACGAATTCCGCAGCGAGCCTTTCGAGCAGCGCGGGATTCCGGGCCGGATTCGAAGCCGACATGTCGTCGATCGGATCGACTAATCCGACGCCGAAATACTTGGCCCAGACGCGATTCACGAAACTGCGGGCAAAGAAGGGATTGTCCGGCTCAGCCAGCCAATCGACGAACCGCTCGCGCGGGTCAGTGGGGCCGGCGAGAACAGGACCGCCGGGTGCAGTGGCCGGTGCGCTCGCTTCGGCTGCCGCGTCGACAAGCGGCCGCGCGGTGGCGCTGACGTAGACCTCTTGCAAGCGTGGCAGCGGCGGCAAAGCCGGACCCGACGCGCGCTGTTGCCGCCGGGCTTCGAGTTGGCGGTTCATTTCGCTGCGCAGCTCCGTCGACGCGCCGAACTGTACGCGCGCGAGAACCTGGGCAAAACCGGCGAAGTCGCGCTGAGACCAACGGTCATACGGATGATGGTGGCAGCGAGCGCAGTGCAGCCGCAAGCCGAGAAACGCCGAGGCGGTCAACTCCGCCAGATCCTCGACGGGCGGAGTACCGTCCGGGCCGACCCGCCTCCAATACAGGTCAAGAAAGGGCCGCTGGCCATACTCCGCATCAAACGACGCCAAGGCTGCGGCCTCTCGCGCAGCCTCCACCTCGATCCAACGGTCAATCGACTCGCCGCCGCGGCTGGTAGCGCGGAGGACGCCGCCGGCCAGCTTATCGTAGGAAACGTTTTCGGCAAAGCGGCGCCGGAACCAGTCGTACCACATTTTTGCCCGCTTGGGCCGCAGCGCCTCGGGCGATTCCATGGTGTCAACGTTGCAAGCGGTAACGTCGCACATCTTCGACGCCCAGACGGCCGCCCGTCGCGGATGCGCCAGCAGCCGGTCGATCGCGCGGGCCCGCTTGGCCGGATCCGAGTCGGCAAGAAAAGCGCGAACGGCGTCGACGGTTGGCACGGTTCCCAGTACGTCCAAGCTTGCGCGCCGCAAGAATTCCTCGTCTGACGCGGGAGGCGACGACGTCAGGCCAAGCTCATCGAGCTGCTCGTCGACCGCCACGTCAATCAAATTGGCCGGCGACGGCCGCGGGACCGATTCCTCAGCCGGCGGATACGGGACGATGAGCGGCGCATTGGCGAATGAGCCGAGATAGGCTGCGACAAGCGACGTGCAACCGGGTCCGAGCGTCGTCACTAATCCGGCGGCATCGACCGCCGCCACACTTTCGTCGCTGGAGCGAATCTCTACGAAAGCCGTAACGTCCTCGCTCGTTCCATCGGCGAATTCGGCAGTCACGCCCAAGCGCAATGATTCGCCCGGCGCAAGCGCCGTAGGGTGGGACAAGCGAGCTTGCGAGCGCCGGCCCACCACGTCGGAGCGAGTGCCCGGAAAACGCTCAATTTTCATGACAAGCCTGCGTACCTCGCCGCTGCCGGCAACGTGGCGAGCGCCGTCAGCAATCCAGCGACGAACAATTGCATACTGCCACGAATCGTCGGGCAGGCGGAGCCCGCCTTCGTGATCGACGTGCCTCGACGGCTTGGCGAGAAGCAGGCTCTCTTCCGGGGCATCGAGTACAACGCGCCGCGACCCCGGGTCGCCCGCGAGGGCAGCGTAGTCTTTCGCGGGCGATCCTCCAAAGAGGCTCAGGCGAAAGCCGCCCTTTCCCTCGAACGAGCCGTGGCAAGCGCCGGCGTTGCAACCAAGCCGGCGGAAGAGAGGCGCCACGTGCCGTTCGAAGTCGACCTTCTCGACGCTCGGCGCTTCCGTCGTGTCGCGGCCGATGGGTTCCTGAGAAGAGCAGACCTGGACAGTGGCCAGCGTAATTACGAGCGCAAGGACATCGAGCGGGATTCGCATGGTACTACTCGTTTCTCCATTCCGCTTCGCATTTGCCGCCAGGTAAAGCTCGCGGCAAACATACGCGCGTTCGCATCACCCTACTCCGTATTCGACTCGACCGCCCGCTTCAGCGTGAGCATCAACTCCTTCGTCTCCCCTTCGCCCAGGCGCACGGTTTCGCTGGCCGATTCGTAGCCCGGCGCGACGGCAGTGAACTTCACGTCCTCGTCGGGCAACATCTCCACCGTTCGATAGCGGCCGTCGCTTTGATGTTTAAAGGCCAGATCGGAGCGCAGCTCACCCTCCAGCGTATAGACCTGCATGCCCCAGGGATAAGCGCCGGCCACGTGAAAGCCTCTAACGGCCTTGCCGTTCTCGTCTACCGCCCCGATTAAAACCATCGGTGCGCGGTAGTGGACGACCTCGAAATCTACGTCGTCGTTCAAAGTGCCGAGCTTCGCCTGGAAAACGTGGTTCTCCAAAGGCATGCCCTTACCACGGCGGAAACGCACGGCGCCGAAGTCAGTCGGCACGAATTGGGCATGCACATTTTGCAGACCGTGCGGAACGCGAAGTGTGGTCATTCCATGAGCGTTTGGAATGCAGGTGCCGTGCCAGGACTGGCCGTCCAGGTTTCCGGACAGGTGGAACTCGTCTTCATGCGTCGCGGCTCCTTTGCTGTCGACAAACCGCACATTGAAGAGGATGTGCGGCGACGCCTGGATTTCAAGCGGCGCTGACGCGACACCCTCCTGAATCTTCACGGCCACCCGCGTAAAGACGCCGGGGATTTCATAGCGATTTTGGTCATCCACTATGGGGTCGAGGCGGTACTCTTCGGGTGTGATGCGGTAGTTGCCGGTTGACACTGGATCGAAAATGAAACGGCCCTCGTCGTCGGTGAGTGCAGTACGACGCAGGAAGGTTGGAGTCCCGACATTGGCGAATCCGCTCTCAGGTTCATCCCCGCCACCCCCGTAGGTGATGGTCATTGGAATCTTCGGCAGCGGGTTTCCCTCGGCGCTCAGCAGGCGTCCCGCCACGCGGACGCCTGGCCGCAGACGGATTTGGCCTAGGTCGCCAAGTTTTTTATCGACCACTCGCGACGTGCTGGCATATTGGGTCGGCAATACCCAGATCATGCCCACGCCGCCCTTTACGAAGTTCAAGCGGAATCTGCCGGCCTCGTCCGTAGTGCCATCGGCCCAATGGCCACGTTCGCGGTGTAATCGGTCGATGTTTGTATATCCGCGCACTTTGACGCCGGCGAGCGGCCGGCCGTCGGGAGCGACGACCGTACCCGCCACAGGTTCGGCGGGCCGCAGCTCCAGCTTTTCAAAGGGCGGACGCTGGCCAAGACTTTCCTTCTGGCGAATGACCGAAAGCAAGTCGCTGGCTCCTTCGCCCAGGTAACCGTCGTGCTCGGCGTTCACCCAAACGTACAGCCCCTCAATGGCCAGCTCTTCCGCAGGAATCTCGAACGAGTATTTACCATCGCCGCCCGTTTTGTATCGCGTTTCGCCGAGCTCTTTCTCTTCTTGCTGCGTGCGCTTCAATCGCCCAACCACGACCGTCGCGTCGGCGACGCCCTTGCTCGTCTCCTTGTCGACGACCACGCCCGAATATCGCAGCGCGCTGGACTGGACGGCCTTTGGTTTGGCGGCTTCACCTTTCCGCTTCAGCGTCAGCACCAGCTCCTTGGTTTCTCCCTCGCCCAGCTTTACCGTTTCGCTGGACGACTCGTAGCCCGGCGCGGAGATCGTGAATTTCACGTCTTCGTCGGGCAGCATCTGCGACGTGCGATAGCGGCCGTCGTTCTGATGCTCGAAGCTCAAATCGGAGCGCTGCTCTCCTTCGAGAATGTATTCTTGCTTGCCCCAGGGATAGGCCGCAGTCACGCGAAAGCCGTTGACTTGCTTCCCGTCCTCATCGACGGCGTTGACCAGTACAATCGGCGCGTGGTAATAAACCATTTCAAACCCTTCCACATCGCCGTTCAAGGTGCCTAGTTCGACGCGGAACCTCTGGTTCTCAAGCTGCTGGCCTTTTCCACGACGGAATCGCAACGCCTGATGCTCGTTGATCGGCATATCGAGCTGGACGTTTTGCAGCCCGTGCGGGACTCGCAAGGCGATCGTTCCCTGAGAGTTGGGACGCCCTTGGCCGAACCAATGCTGTCCGTCTAATCGACCAAACATCATGACTTCGTGACCGCCTCTTTTGGCGCCTTTGCTATCAAAGATCTGCGCATTGAAAATGACGTGCGGCGAGGCCTGAATCTCGATCGGAGCGGAGGCGACGCCTTCCTGAATCTTCACTTTCATAGGCAAAAACACGCCCGGAATTTCGTAGCGCGTGCGGTCGCGGACGATGGGATCGGAGCGGTGCTCTTCCGGAATGACGCGATAGTTGCCGCTGGGTAAAGGATCGAAGGCGAAATAGCCCTCACCATCGGTGATGCAACTGCGGCGAATCGAGGTCGCCACCGGCAGATTGTTGACCGTTTCGTTTCCGCCGCCTTCATATTGAATGTTCACGGGAACATTGGGCACCGGATGGCCGTCGGCGCTCACCACTCGTCCCGATACGCGCACGCCCGGCCGCAGTCGGATTTCGCCCACGTCGCCGCGCTCTTTGTCGACTGCTCGCGACGTGCTGGCAAAATCCGTCGGCAAAACCCAAAACACGCCGACGCCGCCCTTGACGAGAGGCAAGCGGAACTTGCCGGCCTCGTCGGTAACGGTGTCGGTAAACGAGCCGTAGTCGCGGAAGTCGGACGCGTTGGCTTTCGAATAGCCCTGAATTTTCACTCCGCCGAGCGGCTTGCCATCGGGACCGACGACCGTGCCCGTGATCGGATCGGAGGGGCGAAGTTCGACCTTTTCGAAGAACGGCCGCTCGCCCAGCGGCTCGTTCTTGCGGATCATCGAGAGGGCATAGCCAAACCCTTTTTGCGCCGCGTAGTCGTCGTGTTCGACGTCCAGCTCAATATAGAGCGACGACACGACGACCTGCTCGGACGGGATTTCAAACGAGTATTTCCCGTCGGCGTCGGTTTTGTGCCGCGTTTCCTCGATGATGGTGTTTTCTTGTGACGAATACTTCGACCGTCGAACGATGACCGTCGCGTTGGGGATGCCTTTGCCGCTGTCCTTGTCAAGCACAACTCCCGTGTAGCGCAGTGGTTCGCCCTGCTTGGCTTGCACGGCGGCAGCTTGCTCTTGTGAAGGCGTCTGTTCGATTTTTCCTGAACTGGCGGGCGGGTCGGCATCGTCGGCCTGAACGGAGTCGAGCCGCACGGTGCTGACAAGCAAAGCGCCCGCGAGCGACAGGCTGCCCGCGGCCAGGCAAAACAGAAGCGGTGAGCGAGACCGCAAGGCGATCGGCGAAGCAAGTAGCATTTTGACTCTCCGTGAAAGCTGGCTAGATCGGTCGAGAAAGGCGATTGCCCCGGCAACGGGCCGACCCATTCCCTGCCGGGCAAGATCCAAAAGCAGCTCCGAATACTCCACGGCGTTGCGGCCGGCGCCCGCCGCGCAATGGTCGGCGACAATATCCTGGCACGCTTGCAGCTCACGCCGCAGCCGCCAGAACAGCGGTTGAAACCAGAGCGCGAATTGGCAAAACCACGCCAGCCGCCATACGGCGACATCACCGCTGGCAACGTGCGACCACTCATGCGCCAGGCAGAACCGCAGGACCGTCTGATCGCCTTTGGCAATCGACTCGGGAATGACGACCGTTGGCCGCAAAAATCCATAAGTCAGCGGCGTATCGACGTCGTTCGAGACGAGCAGCCGCACGGTGCGACCGCCGCCTCCCACGACCGACGCCCATACGGCCTGGACAGCCGCTCCTGCTGGAACAGCTCGGGCCGCCATGCGCCGCAGCCAGCAAACACCGAGCAACCACTGGGCAACGAACCAAGCCGTCGCCAGACCATGAACACTCAACAATCCAATCGCCGTCAGCCCCCAAACGCCGAGCTTGCGCGGCGGTGTGCCGGCCGGTGCGAGCGTGTCGGCGATCGGGGGCCCTAAGGCGTTGGCAGCAATGCCTTCCGGAGGCCGGCTAATCTCGCTTGTCACGGGTGTTTCTGGCGTCATCGCTTCAGCAACGGGAACGGTCACCGTTGAGCTTGCTTGCGATAAGTGATGTTCAGCCTCGACCGTCACGATACCCAAGTGCCAGGCCGGGGCCCGCGAGAGGCTGATGAGCAACGGGACAACCGCCGCCGCGATGAAGCTCATCAAGATCAGCTTGATCCGGTCGGTGGGCTGTCGCAAACGTCCGACGGCGACACGGGCCGCCAGCAGCAACACCATTCCGGTCGCAGAATACTCAATCGACTTCACCACGATTTGTTGTGCGCTGACCATTGTGTTACTCCTCTGTGTAACGCGTCTGTGCTACTCGTCGGCGGCTTGTTTTTCGCGTCGGGTCTTGGCGATCAGTCGTTCCAGATCGCGCATTTCGTCGCGCGATATGTCTTCTGCCCGCAAAAGGTTGAGCACCAGTTTGTCGATGGCGCCGTCGAACACGCGGTCAAGAAACCGCGAACTGACCTGCTCTCGCGTGTGCAGGGGCGCGTAGTAGAGCGTCCGTCCCTCGGTGCGCTGCTTGACGAGTCCCTTGTCGGCCATGATCCGCAACAGCGTCTGCACCGTAGTGAAGGCGGTCTCCTTCTGTTGGCACATGGCCGCGTGGACGTCGCGGACTTTTGCTTCGCCCAGATCCCAGAGGACCTTCAGCACGTCGAGCTCGCGTTCACTGGGACTTGGCTCGGACATCGGATGGCACACCAATGACTAAACTAAACGACTAAACTAATAGTTTAGTTTATTATGCCAATCCGTTTGTTGCTGTCAATAGGCCAAATCTAGCTTCGCTACTTAGCCTGCTTCGACGAACTCGGGTTCGACACGGTTGGGGATAACGCCGGCAGCATGGCCACGGGCGAGAAGTTGTCGAACGGCCTGGCGGCCGCGCGGCCCAAAGTCGAGCGTCCAGTCGTTCACGTACATGCCCACGAACTCGTCGGCGCGACTACGATCGAGGTCGCGGCCGTAACGCAAGGCGTAATCCAGGGCTTCGTCGCGATGGGCCAGACCGTAGCGAATGCTCTCCTTCAAGAGTCGCGTTACGTCATTCATTACCGTGGAACCGAGATCCTTGCGTACGCCGTTGGCGCCAAGGGGCAGCGGCAAACCGGTTTCGTCATACCACCACTTGCCGGTGTCGATGATCAGCTTAAGACCGCGGTCGCCGTAGGTAAGCTGCCCCTCGTGAATGATCAGTCCAGCGTCGATCCGACGTCCCTGGTGTTCGCCGGCTTCCACGACGTCCAGGATTTGGTCGAACGGCACGAGTACGTATTCGAAGTCGTTGCCCAGGCAGAGGCGCAGGGCGAGAAAAGCGGTGGTCAGCTTGCCGGGAACGGCAATCACGCCCCATCGCAATGCCTCAAGCGGCATTTCCTGCCGTGCCACGACCATGGGACCATAGCGGTCGCCCATGCTGGCGCCGCACGGACATAGCGCATAGCGGTCAGTTAAATACGCGTAGGCGTGCAGGCTGAGGGCCGTCAGTTCCAGCTCGCCGGCAAAGGCCCGCTGGTTGAGCGTCTCGATGTCGACCAGCTCGTGCTGAAATTCATAGGTGCCCGTGTCGATTTTGCCATTGGCCAGCGCATGAAACATGAAAGCATCGTCAGGATCGGGGCTGTGGCCGACGCGGATGAGTTGTTTGGTGGCGGGCATCAAATCTCCCAGGGAAATCATGGACTGCGAAGAATTGACCGCAGTCGCCACGCGATTTTAACCGTGCGGGCGACAGAAGTCCAAAGGATGTACGGTCCTCCGATTGAACTTTTCCCAGCGGTCGCACATGCTGGCAGCAGCCATTAATCGCATGATTTCCATTGCCGAGGGATTTGAATGAAGATGCCGCTGAGAAAACTGCTTGTCGTTTGGTTGACGTGTCTTTTTATGGTCGTCGCCCTGCACTCGTCAGTGGCAACCCTCCAGGCCGAGGAAACGAAACCGTCGCTCGTAGAGCCCATTTGGCCCGGCAAGCCGCCGGGAGAAACGAAGGAGTTGCCGCCCGAGCAGGACGTCACCAAGCCGGGCCAACAGGATGCGGGCGGAAAGCCGATCATCCGGCTGACGAACGTTTCAATCCCGACCGTCTCCGTCTATCGGCCGGCCAAGGAGCACGACAGCGGCACATCGGTCATTATCTGCCCCGGCGGCGGCCATCACATTCTGGCCTTCAATCACGAAGGAACGGAAACCGCCGAGTGGCTGACGACACTCGGCGTGACCGGTATCGTGCTGAAATACCGCGTTCCTTCGCGCGATCCCAACGGCCAACGCTGGCTGGCGGCGGTGCAAGATGCACAACGGTCGGTCAGCTTCGTGCGGGCGAACGCGAAAGATTGGGACCTCGACCCCAAGCGCATCGGCCTCCTCGGCTTTTCTGCCGGCGGTGAGACGGCGGGCCTGGCCTCGTACTTCGCCGAGCGGCAGTATCAGCCCATCGATGACGTCGATCAGGTCTCCTTCCGGCCCGATTTCACGATGTTGATTTATCCCGCCTACTTCGAGAAACGCGGAGAGCCGACGAAGATCCGCGAAGACGTAACGATCACTAAGGACGCTCCACCCACTTTTCTGGTGCATGCCTGGGACGATCCGGTGACCGTCTTCAGCAGTCTGCACATTGCCACCGAGCTGCGCAAGGCGGGCGTGCCGACGGAGTTGCATATCTATGCCACCGGAGGACACGGCTATGGCATGCGCAACACGGGCCACAACGTCAACACTTGGCCGCAGCGCGCTGCCGACTGGCTTAAGGCAAACGGCTGGCTAGCACGCACCGGCGCTTGATCGCAGCGGAGGCCTTCGCGAAACCGCGTTCGATCACGTAGGGTGGGACCAGCGAAGCGGAGCGAGCGCCGGCCCGCCACCAGAGGCTTCAGGCGTCAGCTATCAGGCGTCAGGTTCGAGCGCCCGACGCCTGATGCCTGACGCCTGACGCCTCAATCCGATCATCGAGTGGATCGTTCTTCTACCTTGTGCGACACTGGGGCGTTTCCAACATTCCTGCGCGTAACCTTCTTGCAGGTAGTTACAATAGTTGTCATGTTGGGGCAGGTTCCTTCCTGATTTTCCCGCCTTTGAGATGAGCATCATGCCCAACCAATCGACCTCGAATCCCCTGCTGGGCGGCGCCGCCAAAGACAGCCCCATCGGCCAATCGGACCTGAGGGCGGCCGAAGAGCTGACCGGCGCCTTTAATAAGATGAAGCAAGAGCTGGCCCGCGTCATCGTGGGGCAAGACGAGGTCGTCAAGCAGGTGCTGATCGCCCTGTTCTGCCAGGGCCACTGCGTGTTGGAAGGTGTGCCGGGGCTGGCCAAAACGCTGATGATTGCCAACATCGCGCGGTTGATGTCGCTGAGCTTCCGCCGTATTCAGTTCACGCCCGACTTGATGCCCTCGGACATCACCGGCACCGAAATTCTCGACGAAGAAGAGGGGACCGGCCGGCGGCGAATGCGGTTCGTGAAAGGGCCGATTTTCTGCAACAT
>DASSFG010000281.1:0-8406 GCA_035694685.1 Pirellulales bacterium | reverse complement strand
GGACGCAACGCGAAAAAGAGGAGGGACGGACGAGGTTGTCGCGGCAAGGCGATCTAGCGGTCAATCATCGCTCGACCGGGATAAACCCGGATCGGGGCGGAACAAAACCAGCGTCAAGCGGACGCGCGGAACGAGCGGCATTTCCGCAATCATGGTGGGACTCGCGTCGCTCGTCCCACCCTACTCGTCAGCACTCTATTAGGACGCTACCACGCGAAATTGACGCTTTTCCAACGGCGCCGGCCTCGTTAGCATGGAAAGTCTGTATATTCTTTCGCAGGCGGTAGCTGAAAGGGCGATCGTTGTCCGTGTTGTCGGGTAAAATCGGGATTGTCAGCGGGGCCAGTCGCGGCATTGGCCGGGGCATCGCGCTTGCGCTGGCTGAGGCCGGTTGCGACGTGGCCGTCAATTATCGCTCCGGCGCCGCGGAGGCCGAATCGCTCGCCGACGAGATCGGCCGCCTTGGCCGGCGGGCCTTGTTGCTCGAAGGTGACGTGGCGAATCAAGCGGCCGTCGAGCAGATGGTGGCCGATACGGTGGCCCGCTTCGGCCGGCTCGACATCGCGGTGACCAACGCCGCCTACAGCGATCGGGAACCATTTTATGACGCCGACATGGACGGCTTTCGCCGTACCATCGACGTGACCATGTGGGGGGCCTTTCACTTATTGCGCGCGGCCTCCAGGCAGATGATCGAACAGGGCGGCGGAGGCTCGATCGTCATCATCAGCTCGCCGCATGCGTTTGTGGCTGTGCCACGCTCGATGGCTTATAATATGGCCAAAGCCGCCATCGATCACATGGGTCGCACGGCCGCCATCGAGTTGGTCGAGCACCGGATTCGGGTAAACATGATTCATCCGGGTTGGATCGACACGCCCGGCGAACGCAAGTTTGCCAGCGAGGAGCAGTTGACCGCCGCCGCGGCCAAGCTGCCCTGGCAGCGGATGGGCAGGCCCGACGAGATCGCGCGCGGCGTGGTCTTTCTGTGTGATCCGGCGAGCGATTACATCACCGGCACGAGCCTGGGCATCGACGGCGGCATTACGCTGCCGTGGTGGGCCAACCGCGGTTCGGCCGTTCCTGAATAAGCGAGAACGATGGCAACACGTTATTTATTGCCTTGCCAGTGCGGCAAGAAAAGCGAGGTCGATGCCAACCAGGCGGGGCTGACGGTACGTTGCGCCTGCGGCGCCGAGTTGGCCGTGCCCGCCATGCGCGGTTTGGCGACTCTGGAAAAAGTGGAAAGCGCGCCGGCTGCCGCTCCTACGAGCGCGGCCCCGGCCTGGGGCGCGCGGCAAGGCGTCATGTTCTTGGGAGCGGCAATTCTGATCGTTGCCGGGTTGGCAGCGCTCTTTTTCTGGATCCGGTTTGTCGAACCCGTGACGTTACGGCCCGACTATCAGGAAGTGAATCGAGAACGCAACGAGGAGCTTTCGCTCGAAGATTCTTTTGCCGAATGGCGCGAAAAGTTGCAAAAAGGAATCGAAATACCAGAGCTTGAGATGCAATTGGAGAAATACGAAGAATACAACGAAGGGATTATGCAGTGGGAATTCGTCTGTGGAGGTTTCGCTGCCATCGGCCTATTATTGATGGTGGTTGGTCTCTTCCTGCCGGAGCCGCGCGGCGGTCGTTCCTGAATACTTTTCCCAACCGGCCCTGTTATCCCAGACGCTCGCATGCTGGGCAGCCGATCGAACTATGCATAATATGCCAGCGGCGGTGTGACCGATGTTGAACTAATAGGCGATTTTCGGCGTCCGAGGAGAATCGAATATGTCCAGCGGCTGGAAGCTTTTTTTTGGCTTGTGGGCTGTCGGCGGTTGTTTTTGCGAAAGTTGGGGGGGCGAGCCTGCTAAGAGCAGCCCAGCTCCTTCGGGCAAGCCAACTTCGCGGCCGACCAGCCTGCGCCTGGTCGCATCGCAGCAGGGCGCTGGAGGCCTTCAAGGCGGCGCCGCGCCGAGCGCTCCGTCCGGGCGCGCGACGGGCAGCCCAATGGCGAATGACCGGTTCAACTCTTGGTTTAACGCCTATCGCGGTTTCCAAGGCGGACGGGGTCAATTGCGCACGGCGGAGTCAGGCGAAGCCGAACTGGCCACCGGCGAAATCACCGCCGAGGCTGCCGAGGCCGGCAATGCCGCCGACGTGATGGAATATGGCGCCCTGCCGGCACGCCAGGTGCGCCGCAACCGGCCTGGCGTTGGGCAGTCCATTTCGGGCGGCGGCGCCTGGTTCAGCAATGGTTCTCCCTTCGGCATTAAATACGGCTATGGCAGCGGTTTCGGCTATGGCGGCTATGGTTTTGCCAATCCTTATGGTTATGGATCGCGTTCCGGCAGCGGCGGCGCTTACGGTTACGGCTTCGGGCCCTTTGGCTCTGTCGGCGGACAGACGGGCGAACGGATTAGCGGTTTGATTTCAGGCGGTGGAGGCGTTGAACCCGGCCGGTTGATCGGCCCAGAGCCTGCTGGAATCGGCGCGCCAGCGCAAATCGAGCGCGGCGCCGTTGGCGGTTACTATGGCCGCTCCGGCGCCGGCGCGCGGCGTTTGGGCGGCAGTGCCTCAGAAGGCGGCGCACGCGGTGGGGAATAGCATCGCCCAATGCGATAGCGTGCGCGGTCGGAAATGACGCCATGGGCGATTCGTGGGGCGGCCCGCCGGGCCGTCTGAAGCAAAGGACGGCCCGGCGGACCGCCCCATGTCATGTTGGCAGCTTCATTTTGCGCCGCGTGACGTATTGGACGCCATTTCTATTCCAGCCCGTACATGCCTGGCAGCGGGATGCCGTTGGCACCGCCGATGGTTCGCAACATTTGCTGGCCAAGGAACCGTGGCGCGATCATCAGGTTTATGGTTTGGTTGTTGTTCTTGCCGCCGTCCACGTAGAAGGACACGCTGGTCACAAACGCTTCGCCCACGCGCGTGAATGTGAAGTTCTCACCGATGTTGCCCTTGTTGTTCAGTGCAAACGACGTGCTCGCCGTCGCCAGATATTTGGGACTGAGCTGATAGCTTTGTGTGAGGGTGACCGTATTGTAGGTAAAGGGCCCGGAGAACGAACGGAAGCCCGCATAGAGGTTGACCCGCGGCGGCTTGTTGAGCGAAGCGCCCACAGACCAGGTCTTTTGTCCTTGATAGAAAAAGTCGAAGGCCGCGTCGGACATGACGGTAAAACGGTCGCCCACGTGCCACTGAAAGTCGTAATTGGCCAGTCCCCAGTTCGCGCCGAAGTTGTCGCGATTGGGGTTCGGATAGTACGTGGCGCCCGCGTTGAGCACGGCCACGTCGATGATCCGCCGGTTGCCCAACGGCCCGCGCTTGGTCTGCCAGCGCTGCGTCATGCCCAACTGCACCGCCTGCAGGTTGCCGGCGATTTCCGCCGTTGGCGAGCCGACGTAGCTTTGAATGCCCGAGCGGAAGGCGTAGTACCGCGGATCGAACTTGGCCGGCAGCGTGCCGCCGAACGCGCCGGCCATGGCCGCGTAATCGATCGACATGAAACGGCGGCGGAAACGATTGAGCGCATCGTCGTCGATGTTGTCGTACAGTGCCAGATCGGTGAAGGGTATGTTCGAGCCTGACGCAAAGGCGTCGACGTCGAAGGTCACTTTATGGGCCAAACCGTGGAGGTTGAGCAAATCGCTTTCGATGTTCGGGTTGGCCGCCCAGAAAAGCACGCTGCCGCGCGTGCCTACTTGTCCAAACGCGCGGCCTACGTCCTGACCCTTCAGGTCCTGTCCCCACTGGGCCAGCTCGCCCAGGGCATAGGGCACCACCTTGACCGGTCCAAGTTGCAGTGGCGCGTCGATCTCTTGCCGGCTGACCAACCGATCGCCCTGATGGTTGCCGGTGGTCTCCCAAGGCAGGTAATTGAAGTTCTGCATTTCTTCCGCCGAGAACGTGGGCGCCTGCGTGACCTTGAATTGGGCGTAGGCGGCGTCGCTGTGCTCGAACCAGGTGAGGCGGTCGTTCAGCACGGATTGACCCATCGTGTAATGGTCGAGCCGCGGCAGCCAGTTCGTTTGCGTGAAGAACGGGTTCACGCGGACCTGGCCGTAGACCGACCATGCTCGGTTCTCGGTGAGTTTCAGGATGTCGATGTCGGTCGTTTCGTCCTTGTGCTGCTCAAACTCGGCCTCGTAGAAACTCTCGAGGAAGTTGTAGTCGCTGACCAACCCCAGCTCGGTGTTGATCTGGTAGCCTTCGACGAGCGACCCGTTCGCGTCGGGAATGGTCTGCCGGAACTGGCTGAGAATCCGGCCGCGCCACACGTCGGGATGCGGATCGTTCATTCTGCCGCGGCCCAACTGATCGAGCCCGCCGTCACGCAGGCCCCAGGCCTGGAGGGTGCCCATCACGGGGCCTTGAATGCCAAACAGGTCCTGCCGATTCACCAATAGGTCGGTGCCGGCGCCGTAGCCGCGCTTGGTCAACTCGCTGAGCCGGATGTCCCAGTTGACGCCTTGCGGCGGCTTTTGCAAGCCGAGTAGCTGAAAGGCGTTCAGCCGCCCCTCTACCCAGTACCCCATAAAGTTGTCATGCGAAAACATGATCGACTGCAGTACGGTCGACGGTTGCTGCAACGTCGTGGAAAACCGCGGCCACCAGAAGACAGGCACCGGTCCTACGAAGAAGGCGTTATTGGTGCCCGTCACCATCTGGTCGTGGTCGATCACCTGCTCTTGGGTAATCGGGTCGATGATCGGGCTGCCCGTGAGCGGATTGACCTGTGCCCGCTGCCGGTCATACACCTTGACCTCCTGGGATTGCACGCGGAAGCGTGGCGATCCCATTTGGCTGGAGGTGAAATAGCTGTGCCGCGCAAAGAAAGTGTCTTCGTCGACCTGCCGCACCATGTCGGCCTTGAGCCTCATGAGTCCGCCAAACTTCGGGGCCGGCGAGGTGATTTCGGCTTGCAGCACCGTGCCGTTTTTGTACTTCACGTCGTAGTACATGCGGTCGGAGTAGATCACGCGATCGCCCTGTCGGAACACGACGTTGCCTTCCAGATAGATCTCCAGCGGCACCGTCTCTTCCTGATACTTCGCGCGCACCTGGGCGCTGACCTCGCCGACCGTCCAGATGACAACTTTGTCGGAAACGATGTCGAGTTGGCCCTGCGGACCGTCGATAAAAATCTGCACGCCTCCGGTGATGACCGCCACGCCCTCTTCGCTACGGCCATTTCGCTCCCAGACGATGTGCGGAGGACTTTCGCCGCGCGGAAAGATGCGCAGGTGCCGCAAACCGCCCGTCGCATTGCTCGTGGCGCTGGCGGGCTGAGGCGCCGTGCCGGGCGGCGGCGGCACGTGGGCCGCCGGCGGCGGCGTGCCGCGGTTCGATGGAACGTATTGTGTGCGCGTGATGGCTTCGGAGGGATTTCGTTGATCGAGTGCGTTTTGAAAGAACGCCGGCTTGACCGTCGGCTCGGGCAGCGGACGCGGCGTATTGACCCGCAGCGGCGCCGTCGAACGGAACCGGCCCAGCCAGCCGCGGTCGTTGCTGGCTGGCAGCGCTGTGAGCCGCTTGTCAGGCCGGCGGCCGGCATCGATCTGCACGTCGCCCTCCAAGTAGGCAATCACCTTGGTGGGATTCTTTTCCGTGCCGTCACCTTTCTTGATCCACAACACGGCGTCGTTGCCACGGCAAACGTTGTAGCCTTGTCCGACCACGCAGTGGCCGCGCAGCATCAACACGTCGTAAGAGCCTTGCTTCCACGCGTTGGCATGATCGGCCGAAACCGTGATCGGGTCGTCGAAGCGCGGTGGGGCAAGTTCGATCTCGCTTGCGGCGGGCTGAGCCAGCACTCGAGCGCCGGTCAGCAGACACGCAACCATTAAGACGGCAACGCGCAGCACCACACCAACGACGCGCAGCCACAAGCGCGCGCGCTCAACAGCGAGCGAAGGTGTCGCACAACGAGGTGTCAGCGGATGTGCAATCCTCGTCCGCCTCGGCCGACCGAGTAGACAGTCGCCGCGGCGGACACACAAAGCGAAATGGACCAAGACGTTAGAAGAAATGACAGCCCGAGGGCCGGCGAGATTATAGGAGCCGATCGTGCGATCGGTCAAGGTAGGTTGGCGGGGTATATTCGTGTTCTAAGTACTTACATCACAGTATGTTGCAACGCACGTCGCCGGTCTGCCAGGCGTCTGACCCCTGCAGCCGCCAGTAAACTGATGGCGGGCGTCAGAGGAGCGCGCATTCGCATGTCAGTCCAATAGACCAGATGCACCGCGGTAAAACTGGCTGCCAGGAGTGCCGCCCACAGCCAGGGGGGCCGGGTAACTTGCGCGGCGGACGTGCCCAGCGCGGCGAGCGCGAGACCGAAAACGGCGAGGTACCAAACGGCGATCGCGTAGCGCCCGTACCTGGACCCAGTTGATTCATTGGCGCTAACCTGATGCGGCAGCACGCCCCATAGTGCAGCGATCCGATGAAGCGACGCGTAGAAAAACGTAGTCGGCAGTTGACGGATGGTTTGCCAGGCTCGCACATATTCGTCGCGGTCGTTGGCCACTTCATCACCGCCGCGCGCGGCGCGCAGCTCCTCGTCAAGTTGATTGGCGTTCCAGACCGCTCGCCAAGGCGACGTTTCGAGGAAATCGTAGTACGCTGGATTGTTGCCCAGCAGCAATGTGTAGCCTCCGTGAGTCGTCGTCACAACGGGCTTGCCAAACTGCACCCAGTTGCGCGCCGCCCAAGGCAACAGTCCAATGGAGGCTGCGATGCACATCGCCGCGAGCGTTCGCCAGCGCTCGCGTCCTCGAGGTAGTGCACGTCCCAGGCCCGCAGCTATGAACAGCAACGACACGAGGAACGTCGGGCGGCAGAGCGCGGCGATCGCGAAGCTCATGCCCGTCGCTGCGGCAAACGCGATCCGCCGCCTGCCCGTCGCTTCAGCGGTCGCGGTGGTACACCACAACGACGTAACCGCGAGAAAGGTCGCCAATGTTTCGGTCATCACCAGCGTCGACTGATTGAGCAGAATCGGGTCGCAGGCCACGAGCGCGCCGGCGAGATAAGCAAAATGGCCGAGACCCCAGCGCCGTCCCAAGTCGACCGTCAGCAAAATGGTGGCGACACCTAGCGCAAGGTGCAACACGCCTATAGCCGTTTCGCTCTTCCACGGGCTGGCGGAGCATGCGGCCAGAAGTAAGGGATAAAGCGGCGGACGATAGGCGCTCGGCTTCTGTCCGCTTCCCAGCACGCCATTTTTGATCACATTGTGCGCCAGTGCCCGATAGCCATCAGGATCGGCCGCCAGGTGATCGAATCGCGCCAGCAGCACGCCGCCACGGATTAGCAGCGCAAGGAGCAGCAAGGAAAATAATGGAACGCCGGGGCAGTTGCGCAGCCGAGACACTCTGCTCTTTTGAAGTTGGCGGATTGGTACCAAGTTATCGTAGCTCGGCTCAAGGAGGAGAACCATGCCCGGCAAACACGAAGAAACCTTTTTCCGCTGGAAACGGCATCTCTATCTGCCCATGGCCTTCCGGCGAGCGCTCACGAGCATCAGCTCGGCGGCGGCGATGCCGGCTTTCAGCAAGAGGCGCTTGAGCGATTCACGCTGCTGCTCGTTGCGGTTCTCCAGCAACACGCGCAGCAGCTTGGCGCGCTCGGCTTGGGGCATGATTTCAACGAGCTTCGGGAGCAATGCTGCTTCGACGTTGTAAACTGCGTCTGGCCGCAGGCAAACCGGTACGATGCGGCCGAGCGGTACTTGCAAGTCGTCGGCCACTGCCTGCACGGCGTCGCGAACGTTATACTCCTTGGCCGACTCGCCGCCGCTAAAATCATAGGGAGGATTCCACTCCTGGATCGGTCGCAGTTTGTCGACGTGTGAGAGCGCCACTACCATAGGCGGCGCGATTTGACGCACGCGCTTCTGGAAGCGAAGACGGGCCTCGTCCAAAAGCTGGCGGTCCGACTCGCGGGCAGCGGTTGCGGCCGAGCAAACCACGATCAACATGTCGCACTGTTCGAGCTCCTCGTTAAGCCGCGTTTGCGCCTGCTTGTCGCCCATGCCACCGAAGCCGATCGTGTCGTAGATGATGGCCTGGAACAGGCCCTCGCGCTCGAGCACGTAGGGCCGGATGGAGTCGGTGCAAGGCAGCACATCGGTTGCCGCGCGGACACTGCCGAAGATGGCGTTGATCAGGCTCGACTTGCCGGCCTTGGTTTGCCCGAGCACGACGATCCGCAAGGGCTTCTCCGCGTCGATGGCGCGGACTGCCGAATCGTCCAGATCGAGCTGCCCACTGTAAAGGTCGATGGCGTACTTGCCGGTCTGACGCACGCAATGTCCGGCGGCCAGAGCCGGCAGGTCGGCGGCGATGTCGTTGAGTCCTCCGCCCGCCAACGAGCCCGCTTCGGCCACGATGGCCGCCGCCGGGTTCC
>DASSFG010000280.1:0-9016 GCA_035694685.1 Pirellulales bacterium | reverse complement strand
TCGCTTCGCAGTTTTACGACACGCACGAGAAGCACGTGGCGCTCGTCGATTTCCTCTTCGGCGAGTATTTCCAGGACAACACGAATTCCGACCCGACGCCCTTTGTTACACTGCTGGACAACGGCCAGACGCAGACGCAGGTCGAACAAGCCATCATCGACTCGACCGCCTATCAGAACGATCCGCCCGAACCCGCCGCTGGCGCCGTGGGCCAGGCGCTCTTCACGCACTAACGTATCGTCAATGATTGACGGTCCTCGCGGAACGGAATTCATTCCGTGGTTCCGTGGTGAACGTGCGAAACGGAATGAATTCCGTTCCACAAGCCAGATTGTGCGCAGGCCGAGGGAAAAGCGAGCTTGCAAGCGCCGGCCGACCACCCGGCCTCTGGTTGGCCGGCTCTCGCGGTGGCGAGCTTCTGCGATCCTATGACGGCATCTTCTTGCCTTTGAGTTGGTAGACGTAAGCCAGAATCTCGGCCACGGCGGCATACATCTTGGCGGGGATGGGGTGATTCACCTCGACCTCTTTGTAGAGAAGCTGCGCCAGCGGCTTTTTCTCGACGATGGGCACGCCGTTTTCCAACGCGAGCTTGCGGATGCGCGTGGCCAGCACGCCCGCCCCCTTGGCCACGACAATCGGGGCGGCCATCGTCTCGGGATCGTATTGCACGGCGATCGCCAGCTCCGTCGGGTTGGTGATCACCACGTCGGCCTTGGGCACCGTCGATTTCACGCGATTGAGCACCAACTGCCGCTGGGCGGCGCGGCGACGGGCAATGATCTGCGGATCCCCCTGCAAGTTCTTCATTTCTTCGCGTACCTCCTGCGACGTCATTCGCAGGTCTTGCTCCTGCCGCCACCACTGGTAGCCGTAGTCCATCAGGGCCAAGAGCAACAGGGCAAACGCGATTTTAATGCCTGTCCAGATCAACGAGTCGCCGAGAAAATACGCCACTTGCGCCAAGTCAAGCCCCACCAGCCCCAGCACGTCGTCGATCTCGCCCGAGAGCGATACCCAGGCCACCGCCGCCACCAGTCCTACTTTGAACGTGCCGAACAGCAACCTCACGACGCTCGGCATCGAAAAGACGCGCGAGAAGCCGGAGATGGGGTCAATGCGCGTCAAATCGGGTATCAGTTTCTCCGGTAAGAAAACCAGACCCACCTGCGCCAGGTTTGTAAAGACTGCTACCGCCAGCATCGTCAATAAGAGCGGTAGGAGCGAAGGGGCCAAGCCGAGCATCACGTCGGAGAATTCACGTGTCAACGTGGGCACGTCGGCCGTGAGCCAGGCTTCGTGGCCCAGAAAGCGCTGTGTCAACAGCCCCAGCGAGGTGACGACGGCGCCGCCCAGCCAGAGCAAGGCCACCATCGCGCCCAAAAGCAGCGCCGCCGAGCCGAGGTCGTGGCTGCGCGCCACCTGACCCTGCTCGCGCGCCTGCTGGCGACGGTACGGTGTCGCTTCCTGTGATTTTTCGCCGCTTTGCTCAGGCACGGGAGGTAGGGATTAGGGGCATGGTGGGACAAGCGAGTGGAATGACGAAGCACGAATGACGAATGACGAAAGAAGCCCGAATGACGAAGTCCGAATGGCCCGTCACGGCAGATTCGTCATTCGGATTTCGTCATTCTTTCGTCATTCGTCATTCGTCATTCGTCATTGATCTTGGGCGTGCCGTCAAAGTCCTAATGTTGTCAGCACGGTATTCAGCGCGGGTTCGATTTCGTCTTCAAACAGCCAGGCCGTGCCGGCCAGTGATGCGGAAAGGATGCCGAAGGTCGTGATCGCATTGATGCCGAAGCCGAGGGCCATGACGTTCAATTGCGGCAAGGTGCGGCTGATGATGCCCAACACGAGCGAAGCCAACAGCAAGGCCGCCGTGGCCGGCGCGGCGACGCGTATGCCCAGCGAAAAACTCTGCACGAGCAGCGTTACCAGGCATTCGCTGAGCGAAGGAGGAACGACCATGCTGCCGGGCGGAATTGACTGAAACGTGTCCAAAAAACCAGCCATCGCCAGGCGATGGCCTCCGGCCAAGAGAAAGATGGCCAGGGCGATCATGTAGAGCAATTGCGAAACGAGCGGCACGTTAGCATCGAAACCGGGGCTGTAAAGGTCGGCGAAAGTCATGCCGCTCATTTGCCCGACGATCTGGCCGGCCAACTGAATGCCCGAAAACAGCAGCACTACGCCGGAACCGAGCAGAAAACCAACCAGCAATTCGACGCCGATCGCAGGGAGGTACCCGGCCAGCGTGACGGGCGGCGTGATGGGATGGGCCAACTGACCGGGAAAGACTAGCGCGGCAAGCATCAGGGCGAGCATCACGCGCACCTGGGCTGGCAACTCGCTGCTGCCGAACGGCGGCCCGGTAAGAACGATGCCGCTGGTACGCGTCAGCACCAAGGCGAACAGATACAGGTGATGCTGGGTGAAGTCGAACAAGTCACAACGTATCCGGAATGCCGCCGATGACGTCTTCGACGTACTGCACCATCTGGTTCAACAGCCACGGCAGGCTGAAGGCCAAAACGAAGACCATGGCGACGATCTTGGGAACGAACGACACCGTCTGTTCCTGGATCTGCGTCAGGGCCTGCAGCAAGCCGACGATCAAGCCTACGAGCAGTCCGGCAACGAGCACCGGCGCGCTGACGACCAGCGCGATCATGATCGCCTCGCGTCCCAGATCGACGGCATCGGTCACGTCCATGTGCGATGTCAATCACTCGGTTGTCGATTTTGCAATTTGAAATTTGCAATTTTCATTTTCGTCGCGGCCCTTGCGTTCTCCAGTCCCGTAGGGACGGCAGAGTTTAGCCGTGGGCGCAAGCCCACGGAAGGCGACGCCAACGATCGGCGCAGCCGCGTAGCGGCGACAGAACGCGTCGTGCGCTACCTCTGTCGCCGCTACGCGGCTTGCCTAGCCAACCGCAACTCAACCGTGGGCTTGCGCCCTCGGCTAAACTCTGTCGCCGCTACGCGGCTGACGCGCAATACGTGTAGAACAACGACGGCGCGGCCCCGGGAATTGACTGCGCCCTATTTGTTCGCACAAGTTCGACTTCGCCGCTGGATGCCCGAGATCTACCTGCCGGTGGATCATCGTGGTTAGTTAGTCAACCCGGCCCCCCGCGTCAATGGCAATCTCATTGCTGCGCCACGGCAACTTCGCGCAGTGCGCGGAGATATGCCGCGATTCGCTCGTGGAATTCAGTGGTTTGAGAGATCACCAGCGCTCCGGCAGGGACAAACTCCCTCATTGATCCCGCTCCTCCCACTTCGTCCCAGGTGTTCACCTCCACATTCGATTGGATGTTGTCGATCAGCGAATTGAAGTCCAGGGCGCCGCGTCCCCCGATGCCAGTTTGGCTGCCAATGAGATGGTAGCCCATAAAACCCGGGCGCGGCGAATCGTCAGGCTTCGTGGCCACCAGGTCGAAGACGGGATAGACTTTTGTGACCAGCAAACTCTCGGCCTCCGCCTTCGAGGTAATCATAAAGACCTCGTTGCGGATCACGTAGGTCAGGTCCAACTCGCGTAGAATTAGCTTGAACGCGGTCCGCAAGCTTACGCCTTCGATCGAGCGCGTGATCGGCGTATCCATGCCTACGCCCGCATCGGTGAGCGCCTTGGCGTCAAGCCAGAGTCTGACCGGTCCCTTGGCAGCCAGTGCTTTCATCGCCTCGTCGAAGTGTTCCTCGCGGAATTCTACGGCGCACTTGGTGGCCAGCGCCTTTTCAATAGCGGCCTCATTCGCGGCGGCGCCCGGCTGGGCCTCCTGCGGCCAATCGAGTTGGACACCCGGCGCCCGCAGCCGAAGCGATGGAGTGCGAGCGGGTGCCGAGCTGACGACGCGTCCTGGCAAGAGTTGGACCAGGAACTCAGCGATCTTTTCCTGTACCTCGGGCGTTTGCCGGATCACCAGCGCGCCGGCGACTACGGTGACGGAGCTATCGCCCGCTGGCCAATTGGCCGGCTCGACCAGCTCCGGCAGCGTCCGTGCCAATTCCTGCACCCATTCGTCACGACGTTGCTCGTCGGCTGCGGTCGCCGCACTGGCGTGCGGTTGAGTCTCTTGTTTGGCTTCTGGTTTCGCTGCCGTTGCTGGTGTGGCCGATTGTTCCGTTGCCTGGTCTTTTCGCTCTGCGTCGTCGTCGGCGACCCGAAATGTTCCGCCGCCCATACCGCCGGCGCCGCCCATGGAGGTGTAACTTGGCCAAGAAAGAAAGGGCGGCGAAGCGAGTAAACGGTAGACGACCGTCTGCACGCCCTCGTTCTTGGCAGGCGGTTGCGGTTCATTGGCCCGCTGTAGCGCCTTGGCGGCAGCGATTTGCTCGTCGCGCACGCGGCGCAACGCCGACAACAGCTCGGCGATCTCTTCGTGGACCTCTTCCGTCTGAGTCAAGGCGATACCGTGAGAATTCCGGTATTCTCTGGTCGATCCAGGGCCGCCGACCTCGTCCCAGGTGGTTGGGGCCACCGTGCTCTGAATCAGATCCATAAGGCTGCTATAGTTCTCACCCGATGCGCCAGCAGGCAGCGGCACATCCGGCAGAAATTCGCTAGCGGCCGTCACCAGGTCGCGCACCGGATAAACTCTGAGACGCAGCATGTTTTCGGCTTCGGTCTTACTGGTAATCATGAGGTAGCCGTCGCCGACGATATACGTTAAATCAAGCTGTCCCAGTAGGAGGCGCAACAAAGACCTCAGGCTGATGCCCTCCAGCGTGGCCGTCATGGGCGTGTCGGTGCCGACGCCGGCATCGGTCAGCGCTTTGTTGTCGAGCTGAATGTCGATCTTGTGCTTCGCCCTGAGAAATTCGACGACGTCGCTGAGCGGCTGGTCGCTGAAGTCGACGGCAGTCACCTGGCCCAGCGCTGCGAGCACCTTGGCTTCTCCTTCCGTCGGCAAGGGTCTGGGGGCGGTCGACGGTTCGGCGGCGAGCGCCGCCAGTGAAACGTGGACATAGAGAACGAACGACAATGGGCCTGCGAAGCGCAGCATAACGGCTCTCCTTCTGTTCGACGAAGCACGAAAATGTGCGGGAAATGTCGCCGGCTGACGTTCGCCTCAAGAACGCCGCTCGGCGGCCAGCGCTTGCGAAATTACCACTCCCTGGAGGGAAAAGCAAGCAATTCAGGAACAATTGGTTCAACCCGCGCCACGCCACCTGCCGATACAAGTGGCACGCCAACCAAAACGGCTTGCAGGGTTCGCGCCTGCGCCGTCACTTTGACACAGCCTGCAGGTAAGGAAGCGACTTATGGCTCGATGCCGCTTGCGCGTCTACTACGGTCCGGAAAGCACCGCCACTGCCGAGCCGGAAAACTCGATCCCTGCGGAAAACACGGTGCGGGCACGCGTGGGCGAAATCTTTCCCCTGCTGGCCGACGCGGTTCGCAGCGAACGGACCTGGCTGCGCGACTTTGCCGACGACGAAATCACCCTCTCCACCGATCTTTACGAGGTCATCCTCGCTTACCAGCATTGCCGCCGTCCGTCAGCGTGACGATAGGTAGACGGTAGGTAGTAGACGGTAGACGGGGCAGAACCGTGGCAGCGCGCGTTCGATGTGGGGCAGCCTGAGCACCTACTCACAGGTGCGGGCTGGTCGCCTTTGGCCACCGGGCAACCCAGCCGAGGGCGGCTGAGCCACCTTTTTGCGCGCCCCATCTCCTCCGCAGCCACCACCTCCCCCGTCTACTGTCTACCGTCTACCACCTACCTGCTCAGTCCAGGTGCTTCCGCCTTAGGGCGACGAGCGCGGTGAGGGCGGGCTTGGGATTGCCCGAGGCATCGAATAGGCCGCCGTAGGGCAATTCTTCGCTGTCGCCATCGGAGAGCTGGTTCCAAAAGATGCCGTGAACCGATGGCTTCGACATCAAGAGCGGCACGTAATGCTTGATCCAAGCGGCCTGATTTTCCGGCGACCAGCCGCCCGGCATCGCCTGCGTCATCGGCCTAAGACGGGCACGGGCGGCCGTCTCGGGCAACTCGCCACCGGGTACCGCCAACGTCACGTGCAACGGCAAACCGAGATAGCTCCACAGATCGAGCAAGCGGCTGAATTCCAGCCGGTCGCGAGGATAGCTTCCGCCCGGCTGGTAGCCCATGTTGATTTCAATGCCCACGCCCGCCAGCTTGAGGCCGGAACGCACCAGGGCGTCCGCGAAGTGCAGCGGCGAAAAGTCGGGCGCGGTGCGTCCCATGTATTCGGCCCAAGGCTGATCGAACCGCACCACGAGCGGCGTCTGAGGATCGACATCTTGGGTGACCTCGATGGCCCGCGCCGCCAGACGCAACCGCTGCTCTTCAGTTAACGACAGCCCTTCGCCGATGTTCACCCGCGCGGCGCACTGCCAGACGTCGACCTGCCCGCGATAGCGCGTCACCGCTTTTTCAACGTACTCGGTGACAAACGATAGGATGCTGTTGAAATCGCCCTCCCAGAGATAGAGCCAATCGGGTAAGCCGCCCGCGTCGAGCCGCAGCAAGGGCCCCGCGCAAACCATCAGCCCGTTCGTTTTGCAGGCGGCAATTTGCCGGTCGGTCAAGTCCCATTGGCAGAGGCTCTCGGTGGCCTCGACGGACCGCCAGACGAGCGGCACCTGGGCGGCGTTGAAGGCTTTGAGATAGTAAGCCGCCAGGGGCATCTCCAGCGCATGGCGGCCGAGGTTGGCCGCCAACATCGTGCGCATCTTTTGACCGCTGCGATGCCGGGCGGCCAATGCCTGGTCGGTGTAGCTGGCCACGAGCAGATCGGCGGCGTCGAGCGCCAGCACGATCGCTTTTTGTGCCAGCGTGGCCGCACGCCCGGCATCCTGCTGGCTGGTGACCGACTGCGAGAGCGCGTCGAGCGCTTTGTGCATGGCCGTCTCGACTTTGCCGGGCACGACCAGCCCGATCGACTGCCAGTCGGAAATCTGGTTGCGCACCTGGTTCACCTTGCCCCGGGCCAGCTCCACGGCAAGCTGGTAGGGCCGCTCGCGCTGCATGAGCGTGGCGGTGGCCAGCATGAACCGTCCGTGACCTTCCACCGGCCAGGGTATGTGAAACTTGCCCGAATCGGACACGTTGCGTTCGACGATCAGCTCGCCGTTTTGCACGCGCGTGCGACAGGGCCACGGTATCTGGTCGGGGCCAGACATGTACGATTGGTCGGCCAACTGGGCCTGGAACTGGCCAGTTGGCGGAACAATCAACCGTAATGAGCCTGCCGGCATGGAAAGGAACGCTGTTTTGTGAAAGGTCGAGTCGGTATCTTAATCTTATGCCACCAACCGTCGTCTTGGAAACGTATTTATCGCCGCTTCGCGTGCGCAGAGGCAAAGTCCGCGACGTCTACGACCTCGGCGATAGCCTGTTGCTGGTCGCCACAGACCGCATCAGTGCCTTCGACTGGGTGCTGCCCAGTGGCATTCCCGACAAAGGCCGCATTCTCACCCAGCTTAGCCGATTCTGGTTTGAGCTGCTTGGCGAACCCAACCATCTGATCACCTGCGACGTCGACCAAATGCCCCTGCCGGCCGACGTCGACCGTGGGCCACTGGCCGGCCGCACGATGCTGGTGCGAAAGACGCAGGTGGTCCCGATCGAATGTGTCGCTCGCGGTTATCTTAGCGGTTCCGGCTGGAAAGAGTATACTCGCCACGGCACGGTCTGCGGAATTCGCTTGCCCGGTGGTCTCGTCGAGAGCGACGAGCTGGCCGAACCGATCTTTACACCGGCGACCAAAGCCGAGAGCGGTCACGACGAAAACATCTCGTTCGAGGTGATGTGCGAGACGGTGGGCCGCGAGCTGGCCGAAGAGTTGCGTCGCCGCACGTTGGAGGTTTATCGCCAGGGCTCTCAGCACGCCCGCCGGCGGGGAATCATCATTGCCGATACCAAGTTTGAGTGGGGGCTTGTCGCGGAGGAAGGTCGGCAAAAGGTCCTGTTGATTGACGAGGCGCTGACCCCCGACAGCTCGCGCTTTTGGCCCGCGAACGAATATCAGCCGGGCCGAGGCCAACCTTCGTATGACAAGCAGTACGTCCGCGACTGGTTGGAGGCGTCCGGTTGGGACAAGCAAAGCCCGCCGCCGGCGCTGCCTGACGACGTGGTGGCCCGCACGCGAGCGAAGTACGTCGAAGCTTATGAAACGTTGACGGGCCAGAGGTTTTCTTAGGAATACGCATGGATGGTTTTCGCCTCTGCTTGGCGCTCGGTCCGCTGACGGTTTACCTGCTGGTCTTGGCCTGGATCAACCTGGCTCGCCGTCCCTTCCTGGTTTCCGGTACGCGCGATCTGGCGGCTTTGGGTGTCGGCGTATCGGGCATGGTGCTGGTGGGGCCGGTGGAGCTGTTGCTGCCCGAGCAAGCGATCTACGCGTACAAAAGTTACGTCTGGCTGTTGCTGGTGGTGATGTACGGCCTGTGCGTTTCGTTGGCGGCCTTGCTGGCCCGTCCTCGCTTGACGATCTATAACTTCACGCTCGATCGGCTGCGGCCCGTGTTGGCGTCAGCCATCGACGAGCTCGACCCCGACGCGCGTTGGGCGGGGGCGAGCCTGGCCCTGCCGAAGCTGCAAGTCGAGTTCTTTTTGGAATCGAGTCCGGTGCTAAAGAACGTTTCGTTGGTGGCCACCACTGAAGATCAAAGTTTCGCGGGCTGGCGTCGGTTGGAGTCGGCGCTTGCCACGCGGCTGCGCGAGGCCGAATCGCCGGCTAACGCTTGCGGCATCGTGCTGGCCGGCGCCTGCTTCCTGCTGGCGGCCTGCATAAGCTGGCAAGTGCTTTTGCACCCGCAGGCCGTGACCGCCGGCTTTCGCGACATGCTGCGGCTATAGAGCGTAGGATGGACGAGTGAAGCGAGTCCCACCATGAGCAATTTGACATGCGCAAAATGTCGCTCGTTCCGCGTCCGCTTGACGCTGCTTTTGTTCCGCCTTCGTAGCACCGACGGTGCGTCAGCCTTTGGAGTGCGGCGATTTATCGCCGCTTTTGTGGGTCGCGGAGCGACCTTGCGTTC
>DASSFG010000279.1:0-6574 GCA_035694685.1 Pirellulales bacterium | reverse complement strand
TCGCTTCGCCATAGTAATAGTAGAGGTGGATTGTGAATTGCTTGTCACGCGCACACATCGAACGCGGCCTCTGCTACGGCAGAGTGTAAACTGCCCTGCTCACGTGAGGCAATCGTTCGTCGCCCTGTCCCCTTGTCCCCTTGTCTCCTTGTCCCCTTGTCATACGCGGTGGGCCGCCGCTCGCTCCGCTCACTTATCCCACCCTACGCGTCGTGACCAACTAACGGAACTCGCCACTTCCAGGGCTATCAAACGGCACCACAGTCGGGCTACGATTGGCAAAGAATCCGCGACGACTGGGAAAAACGTTCTTTTCAATCACGGAGACTTTCATGCGGCTACTGCTGGGTTTGACCGGCGTCGCTCTGATTGTGGTGGTGCTGGTCGATGCTTTTGAGACCATGGTGCTGCCGCGGCGCGTGACGCGGCCTTATCGCCCGGCTCGGGCCTATTATCGCATCGCCTGGGGGCTATGGAGGGCGATTGCCTGCCGAATGCTGAAAGGAAAACGCCGCGCGGATTTCCTCGGTGTGTTCGGCCCCTTGTCGCTGATTGTGCTCTTTGCCTTCTGGGCGTCCGGGCTGATCGGCGGGTTTGCAATGGTTCACGCGTCGCTGGGCACGCCGGTTTATCGCGCCATGGAGCAGACGCCGGCCGGCTTCTTCGAATACTTCTATTTAAGCGGCGTGACGTTTTTCACGCTCGGTTATGGCGACGTCGCGCCCACGCAGCCGCTCGGCCGGTTGTTGGCCGTCCTCGAAGCTGGCCTGGGATTCGGCTTCTTCGGCCTGGTCATCAGCTATTTGCCCGGCTTGTCGCAATCGTCGTCGCAGCGCGAGCTGACGATTTCGCTGCTCGATGCTCGGGCGGGTTCGCCGCCCACGGCGGCTGAAGGCATCACGCGCGCGGCGCGGTCCGGCAATCTGTCGGGCAGCACCGCCTTTTTTGCCGAGTGGGAACGTTGGGCTGCCCAGGTACTGGAAAGCCATCTCTCTTACCCCGTGCTAATGTATTATCGCTCGCAGCACGACAATCAGTCTTGGTTGGCCGCGCTCACCGCCGTGTGCGATAGTTGTGCCCTGGTGCTGGCGGGCGTGGAAGGAGTGCCGACCTTTCAAGCGCAGCTCACCTTTGCAATGGCGCGGCATGCGTTGGTCGATCTCTCGCTGATCATCCAGGCGCCGCCCATCGAACCATCGTCCAAGCGTTTATCGAGCGCCGACTTTGCACGGCTGAAGTCGATGCTCGGGGAGGCGGGGCTCGTCTTTACCGATGGCGAGCGGGTTGAACAGCGTCTGGCAGAGCTGCGGGCGATGTATGAGCCGTTCGCCTCCGGTTTAAGCGAACGGCTGATGCTCGCCATTCCGCCGATCGTTGCTTCGACGAAACCGGTCGATAACTGGCAGACCAGCGCTTGGACACGCCGCACACCCGGCATCGGCGACCTTCCGCGCCGCGACGAGCCCGAGCATTTTTAAGCTCCGACTGCGAATCGGGCCGCTAAATGCCCGAAAAAACGGCAAATCGTCGAGGCAAAAATTTTTCCCAGAATTTTCTTGCACAGGCCAGGGTGTACCGCTATACTCCGAAGTGTCGTCGGTGCTTGCACCGATGATGGCCGCCCAGGTACCTGCCCCGCCTGCGGTGGCCTTTTTTTTTGCGCCTTGGGCGACTGGCAATGCCTCACAGCGGTATTGTTCGCACGAGGCACCCATCGCCGTCGTGCGGGACAAGCGAGTGGAATGAGCGCCGGCCCACCATCATAACAGGTGTCAGGCATCAGGATTTAATGCGCCTGACGCCTGAAAGCTGACGCCTGACGCCGAAAAAATGGTGGGCCGGCGCTCGCAAGCTCGCTGGTCCCACCCTGCAATCGGCAACACAGCGGGAAGCATTGTGTACATCCGTCACTTCCGCTACAATCGACCCTTTCGATAAAGTCGGTCGTTAGCCATTTTCTCGAGGAAAGAGACCTTCGGATCGTGCGAATAGGGATTGGACACGATACACACCGCCTTGAACCCGGCGGCCCGTTGCGCTTGGGCGGTATCGACGTGCCGCACACGCAAAGCATGGTTGGGCACAGCGACGCCGACGTGCTGTTGCACGCCGTCACCGACGCTTTGCTCGGCGCCGCCGCCCTGGGCGACATCGGCGAATTGTTCCCTGACACCGATCCGGCGAACCGCGGGCGCGACTCGGCCGACATGCTCGAGCGGGCGCTCGACCGCGTGGTCGCAGCCGGTTTTCGGCTGATCAACGTCGATACGATTGTCTTCGCCGAACGGCCCAAGCTTTCCGCCTTTAAGACGGCGATTCGCGAACGGATTGCCGCCCTGCTCGACGTGCCGCTCGACTGTGTCGGCTTCAAGGCCAAGACCGGCGAGCGCGTGGGGCCGGTCGGCCGCGAAGAGGCCGTTATGGCCGAAGCCGTCGTACTCTTAGAACGAATGCCTACCTGAATGTCGATTCGCGTCTACAACACGCTCAGTAAAACCAAGGAACCTTTCGAGCCGGTCGTGCCCGGCCGAGTGGGCATCTACCTCTGCGGACCCACGGTCTACAAGCCGAGCCACATCGGCCACATGGTGGGGCCCGTGATCTTCGACGCCATCAAGCGCTACCTGGACTATTGCGGTTACCAGGTGACGCTCGTGGTCAACGTGACCGACGTCGACGACAAGCTGATCGCCGAATCACAGCGGCGCGGCATCCCCATGTCGGCCGTGGCCGAGGAGATGACCGCCGACTACCACCGCAACCTGGAAGCGATGGGCGTGGATACAATCGACCACTTTCCGCGGGCGACGGAAAACATGGATGAAATCATCCGCTTCACCGGCCAGCTCGTCGAGCGCGGATTCGCCTACGTCTCGGAGGGCGACGTTTATTTTGAAGTCGGCCGCGATCCGGAATACGGCAAGCTCAGTCGCCGCGACGTCACGGCCTTGCAGGGGGAGGGCGGCGAGATGGCCGATAGAAAGCGATCCGCCGCCGATTTCGCCTTGTGGAAAAACGCCAAGCCGGGCGAGCCCGCCTGGGACAGTCCTTGGGGCAAGGGACGGCCGGGTTGGCACATCGAGTGCTCGGCCATGAGCCGCAGGCTGTTGGGCGAGACGTTCGACATTCACGGCGGCGGTCTCGACCTGGTCTTTCCGCATCACGAAAACGAAATTGCCCAAAGCGAATGTTGCCACGGGAGGCCGCAAGCCAGGTATTGGCTGCACAACGGTCTGATGCAGTCCTCACATGAAGTGGGCAAGGTAGGCGGACGCAATACGCGCGAGCTGGCCGCGGGCGATCAGCTAGCGCAGGAGGCCGGCAAGATGGGCAAATCGAAAGGCGCTAGCCCCTTCCGCGAGCTGCTGCAAAAATACCAGGGCGAAACGGTCCGCTTCTTTCTCCTTTCGACGCACTATCGCCGGCCCATCGACTACAGCGAAGAGCGCATCGCAGAGGTAGAGAAAGGGCTCGAGACCTTCTATCGCTTCTTCAAACGCTACGAGCGGATCACGGGCGAAAGTTTTTATGCGATCGTTCCGCCCCGCCGCCGCGCCGATGTCGTGCCGCCGCCCGACGAGCAGCTCGCGCGTCAGGCCGCCGACCTTCGCGGCCAATTCTTGGAGGCGATGGACGATGATTTTAACACCGGCGGCGGCATTGGCGTGTTGTTTGAGCTGGTGCGAGCGATCAACAAGTTCGTCGACGAGAGCGGCTTGGAAAGCGGCGCCAAGCCCGACCCCGAAAAACTTTCGCGCTTAAAGTCGGCCACGAAGTTATTGCGCGAGCTGACCGCCACGCTGGGCCTGTTCCGCGAACCGATCGAGTCGACGGGCGCAAGCGGCGACGACCTCGTGGGTCAGTTGATGTCATTGTTCATCGAGCTACGAGCCGAGGCCCGCAAGAGCAAGAATTTTGCACTTGCCGACCGCATCCGTAAGGGCCTCGGAGAATTCGGCATCGTGCTCGAAGACCGCCCCACCGGCACGGAGTGGACGCGACAGAAATAGCAGCGGTTGAAGTCCGGAGTATCACATGAGCGCGGTCTCTGAGTATCAAGGACGGATTGGAAAGGTCTTTGCGCCCAACCCGCGAGGAGTCGTCGGCATTGTCGACGAGCTGCTCAATATGGTTTGCGAACAGGGCTGTTCGCTAGACTGGAAACGCGGTCGCTGTTGTATCAAAGCGCTTCACGCGCCGGGGACGGCAACGGCCGAGATTTGCATGCAGAAATCAATATTTCGCGCTCTGCTGGCGCGTATCGCGGCGCTCGCGAACGAGCGATCGCCGAACTCCGTTTCTCCCTATGGGGGCGAAGGGGAAGTCGCCGTTTTGAGCGGATCCGAAATGTTGCTGCACGTGGCTTTTGAAAACCGATCTGGCCGGCAGCAACTTGTGATCAGACCATCATCCTGACAACCCGCCACGGGTCAAAATTGCGGCCGTTTCAAAGCAACTCGGCGCGGTTCTGAGATTAGACGTCAGCGATGAAGCCCTTGACTGGTAGCTGCGTGACTGAATCGGCCGTCTAACACCCGACGGAATTATGATGCCTCTTTTGACCCGCGAAGGATTTCTCGGGACCTTCGGCGAAACACGGAAGCGCGCAGGCAATGAGGATGAACCGCCCTTTAATTATTGGCCATATTTCGACGCCATTCCGGCCGAAGATTTTGACGGCCATGATTGCTCGGCGGGCATCGTCAGGTACGCTTGGCGCATGTCACCCGGTCCCTACGAGCATGTTCTCGTTTGCTCTGAAGATCCCAATGTCTTCATGGTTCTGGTGCTCGACGTAGAAAACAGAACAGTCTATGGCCATCGTCTATGGCCATCGTCTTCTGGATCTCAACCGCGAATATGGAAGCGAGTAGAGGGTGAACGAATGAGGCGTGGCCGAAAGTCGGAGCAGGGATGGTAAGAATCGAAGAAACCGACGGGGATGCACTTGCACTGGCCGCCAACGCCGCGTCCGCTCGCGTGCTGGGCATCGACCCCGGACTAAATACCACCGGCTACGGCGTGTTGGAAGTCGCCCTAGGCGGGCCGAAGCTCTGTGAAGCGGGGGTCGTGCGCGGCAGCGACCGACGTTCGTTGACGTCGAGGCTCGTCGAGCTTTTCGACGGCCTGAGCGACGTAATCGAACAACTTAAACCCTCGGCCATGGCACTGGAACAGCTTTACAGCCACTATCAGCGTCCGCGCACGGCCATTCTCATGGGCCACGCTCGCGGAGTAATTTGCCTGGCTGCGGCACGCGCCAATGTGCCCGTCATCAGCTATAGTGCCACACAGGTCAAAAAGACGCTCACTGGCAACGGTCGCGCGAAGAAAGATCAGATGCAGCGCGCGGTACAGCAGGAGCTGAAATTGAAAAAACTGCCCGAACCCTCGGACGTGGCCGATGCCCTGGCGATTGCCCTCTGCCATTATTATCGTCAGCCGGAATGGGCCGCGCTGGCACGGCGGCGTAGGAGCCAATAGCGATTGATGCGTAGGGCGGGACAAACGAGCGGAGCGAGCGCCGGCCCACCAATTGAAAGGCGTCAGGCGTCAGCGATCAGGCGCCAGGATTAATCGCCTGAAGCGTGATAGCTGACGCCTGATCGGGGGCCACTAATTACATCACCATAAGAAAAATCACTGGACGGCCTGGGAAGGCCATCCTCCATGAGATGATCACCAAAATCACCGGCCGCTTACTTTCCATCGCCGAAGATTCACTCACGCTTGCCGTGGAGGCATTTGAGTACGAGGTGCGCATTCCCGAGTTCACGCGGCGGCAACTGCAAAGTCGCGTGGGCCAGGACGTGAGCCTGCATACCATCGATTATCTGGAGGGCAATCCTGCCCACGGCCGGCTCACGCCGCGGCTGATCGGTTTTTTGAGCGAGGTGGAGCGGGAATTCTTCGAGCTGATCTGTTCGGTCGACGGGGTGGGGGTGAAGAAAGCGCTGCGGGCCATGGTCCGGCCGGTGCCCGAGGTGGCCACGGCCATCGAAGAGCAAGACACGAAGACGCTGTCCAGCTTGCCTGGCGTCGGTGCCGCGCTGGCGGAGCGAATCGTCGCGAAGTTGCGCCGCAAGGTGCCGAAGTTTGCCTTGATGGTCGCCCGCGAGCAACCGGTCGAGGCCGACGTGCCGCACGACGTGATCGAAGAGACGTTTCAGGTGCTACGGCAACTCGGCCACTCCGAGAGCGATGCCCGGCGGCTGCTGGAAGCGGCGCTGAAGGTCAAGAAAAAATACTCCGACGTCGAAACCTTGTTGCAGGCCATTTATCAGCAGCGGCAAGGCGGTTCTTAGGCCGGCGACGTGGAAGCGACCTGATGGAAGAAGCGCCTAATAGGGTTCTATAAGTGAGTTGCCGACCACGTGTAGGGTGGGACGAGCGACGCGAGTCCCACCTGACTGCGCAAAGTTAGCTTACCGCACCGGCTGCGGTTGATGTTAGTTTTTTTCCGCCCCGATCCGGGTTTATCCCGGTCGAGCGATGATTGACCGCTAGATCGCTTGCCGCGACAACCTCGTCCGTCCCTCCTCTTTTTCGCGTTGCGTCCGCCGCCTCCGGCGGC